>JAEWGQ010000239.1 GCA_023388235.1 Actinomycetes bacterium
CCGCCGAGCCGCCCGCCGCCGAGCCCCCCGCCCCCGAGCAGCGGGACTGAACGACCGGCGGGGTGCCGTCAGCGGCCGAGCACCCGCGCCATCCACGCCTCGACGTCCTCCGGGCGCCGGGGGAGGGCAGCCGAGAGGTTCTCGTTGCCGTCGGCGGTGACGAGCACGTCGTCCTCGATCCGCACGCCGATGCCGCGCAGCTCCTCGGGGACCCGCAGGTCGTCCGCCTGGAAGTACAGGCCCGGCTCGATCGTGAACACCATGCCCGGCTCCAGCACCGCGTCCAGGTACATCTCGCGGCGCGCCTGCGCGCAGTCGTGCACGTCCAGGCCCAGGTGGTGGCTCGTGCCGTGCACCATCCAGCGGCGGTGCTGCTGGCCCTCGGGGTCCAGGGACTCCGCGGCGGACACCGGCAGCATCCCCCACTCGTCCAGGCGCGCCGCGATGACCTCCATCGCCGCCGCGTGCACGTCGCGGAACCGCGCGCCGGGCACCGCGACAGCGAAGGCGGCGTCCGCCGCGTCGAGCACCGCCTGGTACACCCGGCGCTGGGCCGCGGTGAACGTGCCGTCCACCGGGAGCGTCCGCGTGATGTCCGCGGTGTACAGCGAGTCGACCTCGACGCCCGCGTCGATCAGCACGAGCTCGCCCTCGCGGACCTGCCCGTCGTTGTCCGTCCAGTGCAGGGTCGTGGCGTGCGCGCCGGCGGCCGCGATCGTCTCGTAGCCGACATAGTTCCCCTCGACGCGGGCCTGCGACAGGAACGTGCCCTCGATGACGCGCTCGCCGCGGCGGTGCGCGACCGCCTCGGGCAGCCGGCGCACGACGGTCTCGAAGCCCTCGACGGTCGCGGCCACCGCGCGGCGCAGCTCGCCGACCTCGTGCTCGTCCTTCACCAGGCGCAGCTCGGAGAGCGCCTCGGCCAGCGCGGCGTCCCGCTCGCCGGCGTCCTCCGCCGCGCGGATCTCCTCGACCACGGCCTCGACCGCCTCGTCGACCTCCGGGACCACGAGCAGCCGGATGCCGTCGGTGCCGACGTCCTTCGCGAGCGCGTCCCGCAGGTCGTCGCTGTGCGCCGTGCGGATGCCGGTGACGGTCTCCATGTCCTCGAGCGTCGGCCGCGGGCCGACCCAGAACTCGCCGTACCGGGCGTCGGAGAAGAACTCCTCGGTGTCCCGCCCGGCCAGGGGGCGCATGTACAGGACCGCGCGGTGCGTGGACCGGGTCCCGTCCGGGAGCGCGTCGCCGTCGCCGTCGGCCGCCGGGTGCAGCACCAGCACGGCGTCCGGCTCCTGCTCGCCGCCGAGGCCCGTCAGGTGCGCGAACGCGGAGTGCGGGCGGAACCGGTAGTCGGTGTCGTTCGAGCGCACCTTGTACGCGCCCGCCGGGACCACCAGGCGCTCACCCGGGAACTGCGCGGCCAGCCGGGCACGGCGCACCGCGGTGAACGGCGCCACGTCCGCCGGCACGGCGGTGCTCGCCGGGCGCTCGGCCCAGCCGGACGTCACCCACTCCAGGAAGGCGGCGGACGACGGGCGCTGGCTGCGGTTCTGCCCGCGGTCGGCGAGCGTCTGCTCGTCCTGCGCGTGCGCGGGGGAGGTCTCGGGCGTCGGTTCGGTGGCCATGCTCCCAGTCTGGCACCGCGTGCGGCGGTGGTGGGCGGACCCGGGGCCCGGGGTCCCGGGGCGCCGCGCCGGTAGGCTTCCGCGGTGCGCATCGACCTCCACACCCACTCGTCGGCCTCCGACGGGACCGAGCCGCCCGCCGGCGTGGTGGCCGCCGCCGCGGCCGCGGGCCTGGACGTCGTGGCGCTGACCGACCACGACACCACCGCCGGGTGGGACGAGGCCGCCGCCGCCGCGACCGCCCACGGCGTGGCGCTCGTGCGCGGCACCGAGGTCTCGGCGCTGTCCCGCGGCGTGAGCGTGCACCTGCTGTCCTACCTGCAGGACCCGGCCGACCCCGCGCTCGCCGGCCTGATCGCGCAGACCCGCGAGGCCCGGCTGCACCGTGGCCGGGCGATGGTCGAGCGG
Organism: Actinomycetes bacterium; assembly: GCA_023388235.1. Taxonomy (GTDB): domain Bacteria; phylum Actinomycetota; class Actinomycetes; order Actinomycetales; family Cellulomonadaceae; genus Cellulomonas. Next base: position 2,034 of record JAEWGQ010000239.1, read on the forward strand.
CTGGCCGAGGACCTCCCGATCACGTGGGACGACGTCGTGGCGCAGCAGGCGCCGGGCACCGTCGTCGGCCGCCCGCACATCGCCGACGCCCTGGTCGCGCTCGGCGTCGTGCCGGACCGCACCGCGGCGTTCGCCGACCTGCTCTCCGCCCGCGGCCGCTACTACGTGCCGTACTACGCGCCGGAGGCGGCCGAGGCCGTCGCGGCGATCCGCGCGTCCGGCGGCGTGCCGGTGTTCGCGCACCCCGGCGCCGACGGGCGCGGGCGGATCGTCCCGGACGCCGTCATCGCCGACCTCGCCGCGGCCGGGCTCGCCGGGCTCGAGGTGCACCACCGCGACCACGGCCCGGAGCAGCGCGCCCGGCTCACCGCGCTGGCCGAGCGGCTCGGCCTGCTCGTCACGGGGTCCAGCGACTACCACGGCACCGGCAAGGAGAACCGGCTCGGCGAGCACACCACCGCCCCCGAGGTCCTCGACGCGATCGCGCGCCAGGGCAGGGTCGCGGTGGTGGGACGATGAGCACCGTGCTCGACTGGCGCCTCCTCTCCGAGGTCTTCATCACCCTGTTCGTCATCATGGACCCGCCCGGGACGGTCCCGATCTTCCTGGGCCTCACCGGCACCATGACCCGGCAGCAGCGGCACCGCGCCGCCCGGCAGGCGATCCTCGTCGCCTTCGGCGTCATCCTGGTGTTCGCGGTGTTCGGGCAGAGCCTGCTGTCCTACATGCACATCTCGCTGCCCGCGCTGCAGGCGTCCGGCGGCCTGCTGCTGCTGCTCGTCGCGATGGAGCTGCTCACCGGCAAGGCCGAGGAGCCGCAGCCGTCCGGGAACTCCAAGGTGAACGTCGCGCTCGTGCCGCTCGGCACGCCGCTGCTCGCCGGGCCCGGCGCGATCGTCGCCGTCATGGTGTTCGTGCAGCAGAGCGACGGCACGCTGGCCGACTGGGGCGCCATCGCGCTCGGCATCGTGCTGGTGCACGTGTGCCTGTGGCTGGCGATGCGGTTCGCCGGGGTCATCCACCGCCTGCTCGGGGAGTCCGGCACCACGCTGGTCACCCGGATCGCCGGCCTGCTGCTCGCGGCCATCGCCGTGCAGCTCGTCGCGGACGCCGTGGTGGCGTTCGTCGAGGCGGCCTGACCCCGCGCGTGCGTCCCCGCCCCGGCGGGGCGACCATCGGGGCATGAACTCCACCACCGCCGGCCTGCGCGGGCGCCTCGGCGGCGAGCTGTTCGCCCGCGTCGCCGGCCCCCGCGGCACCCAGGTGCGCGACCGGATCCACGGCACGCCCGGCCCGCGCTGGTTCGGCCCCGACGACGCGATCCGCCGCGTGCACGGGGACGCGTCGATGTTCGTGGGCGGGCTGACCGCGCTGCTCCTGCAGTCCTGGCACCCGCTCGCCATGGCCGCCGTCGCCGCGCACTCCGGCTACCGCGGCGACCCCTGGGGCCGGCTGCAGCGCACCAGCACGTTCCTCGCCGTGACCACGTTCGGCACCGCGGAGCACGCGCAGCAGGCCGTCGACACGGTCCGGCGGATCCACGACCGGGTGACCGGGGTGACCGCCGACGGGCTGCCGTACGCCGCCTCCGACCCGCACCTGCTCGAGTGGGTGCACCTCACCGAGGCGCACGCGTTCCTCACCGCGCACCAGCGCTACGGCGCGCACCCCCTGGACGCCGCCGGCTGCGACGCGTACGTCGCGCAGGGGGCCCGGGTCGGCCGCGCGCTCGGCGCCGTCGACCTCCCGGACACCGCCGCCGGGCTGCGCGCGCGGCTCGACGGCTACCTGCCCGAGCTGCGCGGCACCCCCGAGGCCCGCGAGGCCGCCGAGTTCCTGCTCGCCGACCCGCCGGTGCCCGTCCCGGTGCGCCTGCCGTACGCCGTGCTCGCCGCCGCGGCGATCGGCCTGCT
>JAEWGQ010000269.1 GCA_023388235.1 Actinomycetes bacterium
TCCTCGGGGCGGGCTCCGCCACCGGCGTCCGGCAGGCCCGCGGCCGGCAGCACCGCGAACCCGGTCAGCGTCGGCGCCGGGCCGGTGCCGTCGTCGTCGCCCAGCGGCGCGGGCACCAGGAGCAGCCCGCGCTGCCGCTCGGCGCGCGCCTCGGCGATGCGCCGGTCCGCGACCGCGTGCAGCGCGCGGCGGATCCGGTCGACCTCGGCCTCCGGGTCGAGGAACGCCGCCGCGGACCACACGCGCAGCACGCTCCACCCGAGGCGCTCCAGCCGCTCGGCGACCTGGCGGTCCCGCACGCGGACGCTGGGCTCCTCGAGGTAGGCCTCGTCGTCCGTCAGCACGGCGACGAGCAGCTCGCCGGGCAGGTCCGGGTGGCCGACGGCGAGCGGCAGGTGCAGACCGCCGGGCAGCCCGTGGTCGAGCTCGACCACGAGCCCGTGCCGCCACAGGCGCTCCGCGAGGTCCACGACGAGCCGGTCCGTCACCGGCGCGGCGTCGGCGTCCGCCGCGCCCGTCGCCTGCTCCGGGGCGGGCACCGCGGCGGCCTCCGCGCGGTCGGCCGGCGCCTCGTCCGTCGTCCCGCCCGGCCCTGCGTCCGGTGCCTCGTCCGGCTCGGCCGTGACGGCCAGGTCGGTCTCGCCCGCGGCGCGGCGCTCGGCGAACCGGAGCAGGTCCGCGAGCAGACGCGGACCGGGCCCGCGCAGGCGCTCGGGGTCGATGTCGGCGGACGCGAAGCACGACACGACGTCCAGCCGGTGCCGGGTCACGCCGAGCGCGGCGAGCAGCAGCGCGTCGCCCCCGGGCCCGCTGATCGGGCCGAACCGGTGCAGCACCCGCCCGTGCGGCGTCCGGCCGAAGCCGAGCGACAGCACCAGGGCGTCCCGGCGCAGCCCGGCGACGTTGGTGAGGTCCGTGACCACGAACGGCTCCGGCCGCGTCCCGTCGAGGCACGCGGCCAGCGACGGCGAGTCCCGCACCTGCGCGAGCACGGCCTCCCGCACCTGCGCGGTGTGCAGCGGGGACGCGGTGACGACCGCCAGCGACTCCTCGGGGCGGGTCAGGGCGTGCTCGATGACCAGCTCGACGACGCGGTCCACGTCGGCGCGGGTGCTCTGCACCGCGCCGGAGCCGTCCGGCATTCCCGTGCCGTCCACCAGGTGGTGGCCCACGGTCGCGGCGCTGGTGGGCAGCGGCGTCGGGGACAGCACGTCGCCGTAGCCGTGCGCGGCCAGGAACGCCGTGAGGTACGGGTCGCGGCGCGAGGCGTCGGCGCGCAGGGGCACGGTGGGCAGCACGTCGGCCAGCTCGCGCACGGCCGTGCCGGAGGCGCAGCGGCGGTCGCCGACGACGACGACCTGGCGCCCGCGGGCGAGCGCCGGCAGCGCCACCTCGACGGGCAGGTGGGCGGCGGCGTCGAGCACGACGAGGTCGACCGTGCGGGTCGCGGGCAGCACCTGCGGGACCAGCATCGGCGCGGCGGCGAGCACGGGCCGCAGCCGGCGCGCGACGTCCGGGTAGCGCTCGAACGTCTCGCGCACGCCGGTCAGGCGGTCCTCGACCAGCTCGCCGAACAGGGCCTCGGTCTGCTCGGTGTGCGCGGCCATGGCGTTGCGCACGTGCGCGGCGGCCCGGGCGCGCACCGGCCCGGCGAGCGCGGCGGTGTGCGCGACGTCGAGCTCGCGGTACTCCGCGGCGATCCGGCCGAGCGTGCGCCCGTCGTACCCGGCGAGCGCCGGGTCGGCGGCGAGGATCTGCTCGAAGACGGTGCTCCACCACGCGAGGTCGAGCTCCGCGGCGACGAGGTCCGCGGGGACCCGGCGGTCGGCCAGGTCGTCCAGCAGGTCGCCCAGGCCCTCGGCCTGGAGCGAGCGCAGCAGCCGGGTCCGCCCCGGCAGCTCGGCGAGGGCGTCGGCCGCCCCGGCGAGCCGGCGCACGCGGTCCAGGACCTCCCCGACGGGGCGGGTCGTGAGGTCCCCGCCCTCGGGGGTGCCGGCGAGCACGGGCGTCAGGGCGTCCACGTCCGCCCGCACGGCGCGGTGCTCCGCCTCGATGTCCGCCAGGCCCTCGGGCAGGCGCGGCCAGCCGCCGGCCGGGCAGTGCGCCTGCCAGATCTCGCGCTGCCGCTGCACGTCGAGCAGCGCCGCGTGCAGGTCCGCCACCGGCCGGCCCGGGCGCAGCAGGTCCTTCGCCTGCTTGCGCAGCCGGCGGCGTAGCCAGTAGCCCATCGGGGTGCCGTGCTCGGCGCGCCAGGCCTTCGTGCCCGTGGCGGCGACGAGGTCCGCCGGGCTGCGCTCGAACACGAGGGGCTGGAACACGTCGAGCGCCCCGCGGACGCCGGCGAGCACCTCGAGCTGCTCGGCCCAGCTCGCGAGCGTGGTGGCGGGGGTGAAGCCCGTGACCTCGGCGACCTCGGCGATCCGGCGCTCCAGGGCGGGCAGCCCGTCGTCGCCGGCCAGGCGCTGCACGCGGCGCAGCGCGTCGGCGGCCTCGCCGTCGGACAGCAGGCCGGCGCCGTACCAGGGGGTGTCGACGGGGCGCAGCGTGAACGCCCCGGCGCGCGCGGCCTCGGTGAGGTCGGCGGCGACGGCCCGGCGGCGCTCGGCGTCCAGGGCGCGCGCGACCTCGGCACCGAGCCGCACGGTGG
>JAEWGQ010000348.1 GCA_023388235.1 Actinomycetes bacterium
TCCGCGGCCCGCCGCGCCGCGTCCGCGACCCGCCGCGCCGCGCGGCGCCCACCTCCCGGGCCTACAGTTCCGCCGTGTCCCGGCGGCGGTCGTTCCCGTGGTGGGCGGCTGCCGTGCTGGTGGCCGCCGCACTGGTGCTGGCCGGGGCGCTGCCGCGCGCGGACGCCGTCGCCCTCGCGGAGCGGGTCGGCCCAGTGCTGGTGTTCGTGGCCGCGCTGACGGTGGTGGCGGAGCTGTGCGGCGCGGCGGGGCTGTTCGACGTGGCGACCGACGCGGCGGCGCGGGCGGCCGGCGGGCGGCGGTGGCTGCTGTGGCTGCTGCTGGTGGGGATCGCCGTGGCGTCGACGGTGCTGCTGTCGCTCGACACGACGGCGGTGCTGCTGACGCCGCTGGCGATCACCGTGGCGCGCCGCACCCGGACGTCGCCGCTGCTGCTGGTGCTGACCGTGGTCGCCCTGGCGAACACCGCGTCGCTGCTGCTGCCCGTGTCGAACCTGACGAACCTGCTGGCGGACCGCCGCCTGGCGGACGCGGGGGCCGGGTACCTCGGGCTGATGTGGGCGCCGGCGCTCGCGGCCGTGGTGGTCACGGTGGCCGTGCTCGCGGTGCGCGGGCGGGCGGACCTGCGCGGTCGGTTCGCGCCCCTGCCGCGGTACGTGCCGCCGGACCGGACCCTGCTGCTGGTCACCGCCGGGACGACGGCGGTCATGGCGGTCGGGTTCGTCGCCGGCCTGCCGGTGTGGGCGGTCGCCCTGGGGGCGGCGGTGCTGCTGCTGGGGGCGTTCGGGCTCCGGCGGCGCCCGCTCCCGGGCCGGGCGCGCGACCTGGTGCCGTGGCGGATGCTGCTGGTCGTCGCCGCGCTGTTCGTCGCGGTCGAGACGCTGCACGTGCGCGGCCCGGGCGACGCGCTGGCCTCGCTCGCGCCGGCCGGGTCCGGGACCGCGGCGCTGCTCGGGGTCGCGGGCCTGTCGGCGGGCGTCGCGAACCTGCTGAACAACCTCCCGGCGTACCTGGTGCTGGAGCCGGTCGCGGGCGGCGACCCGCTGCGGCTCGCGGCCGTCCTCGTCGGGACGGGGGTCGGGCCGCTGCTCACGCCGTGGGCGTCGCTCGCGACGGTGCTGTGGTGGCGGCGCTGCCGGCAGGCGCTCGTGCACGTGCCGCTGCGGGCGTTCCTGGTGCAGGGGCTGTGGCTGGCGCCGCTGTGCGTGGTGGCGGCGACGCTGGCGCTGGCGGTCTGACCCGGGCGCTGCGGATCAGGCGCCGCGGCGCGTGGAGCGGGCGCGCACGTGGATCCGCTCGCCCTGCGGTCCCCAGAGGCTGATGACCTCTGCGGGGCCGGGGCCCGGGTTGGTGAACCAGTGCGGGACGCGGGTGTCGAACTCGACCGCCTCGCCGGGGTCCAGCAGCAGGTCGTGGTCCCCGAGCACGAGCCGGATGCGGCCGGACAGCACGTACATCCACTCGTAGCCCTCGTGCGTGCGCGGGTCGGGCGGGCCGGGGTGCTGCCCGGCGGGGAACACGAGCTTGTACGCCTGCAGGCCGCCCGGGCGGCGGTTGAGGGGCACGTACGTGACGCCGTGCCGCTGGAACGGGGACAGGTGCACGCGGGGGTCGCCGGTCGGGGGCGCGCCGACGAGCTCGTCGAGCGGCACCTGGTGGGCCCGGGCCAGGGGGAGGAGCAGCTCGAGCGTCGGGCGCCGCTGACCGGACTCCAGTCGCGACAGGGTGCTCACCGAGATCCCGGTGCTGCGCGACAGGTCCGCGAGCGTCGCCCCGCGGCGCTGGCGCAGGTCGCGCAGCCGCGGACCGACGGCGTCGAGCACCGGGCCGAGATCGGGGTCGGGCGGAGGGGTCGTGTGGTCGGGCACCCGTCCAGTTTGCCGCTCCGGCAACACCGCTTGTCAACACGGCAGCCGCTGCCGCACCGTGGGACCGGATCGAGAGGAGACCCCCGTGGACGAGACGTTCGACGCCCTGGTGCTCGGTGGCGGCGCCGCCGGGCTGAGCGCGGCCCTGACGCTGTCCCGCGCACGCCGCCGCGTGGCCGTGGTGCACGACGGCACCCCGCGCAACGGCCCCGCGCAGCACGTGCACGCCTACCTCACCGGGGACGGGCTGCCGCCCGCCGAGCTGCTCGCCCGCGGTCGGGCCGAGGTCGCCGGGTACGGCGGGACCGTGGTGGACGGGACGGTCGCCGACGTGCGCCGCGACGGGGACACGTTCCGCGCGGCGCTCGCGGACGGCACGGTGCTGCGCGCCCGCCGCGTGGTCGTCGCGACCGGGCTGGCCGACACGCTGCCCGCCGTGCCCGGCCTCGCCGAGCGCTGGGGCCGCGACGTCCTGCACTGCCCGTTCTGCCACGGGTGGGAGGTGCGCGACGCCGCCGTGGGCATCCTCGGCGCCGGTGCGCTCGCCGTGCACCAGGCGGTGCTCTGGCGGGGGTGGACCGACCGCGTGACGCTCTTCCTGCACACCGCCGACGACCCGGACGACGCCGCGTGGGAGCAGCTCGCCGCGCTGGGCGTGCGGGTGGTGGACGGGCGCGTCGGCGGCCTGGTCGTCGCCGGCGACCGGCTCACCGGCGTGCGGCTCGCCTCCGGGGTCGAGCTCCCGGTGGACGCGGTGGTGACGGCGACCACGCTGCACGCGCGGCTCGACGGGCTCGAGGGACTCGCGCTGCCGGTCGAGCCGGTGGAGCGGGCCGGGCACGTGCTGGGCACGCGCGTCGTCGCCGGACCCGACGGCGCCACCGGGGTGCCCGGGGTCTGGGCCGCCGGGAACGTCACGGACCTGATGGCGCAGGTGCAGGTCGCCGCCGCGGGCGGGCTCACCGCCGGGGCCTCCGTGGTCGCGGACCTGGCCGCCGAGGACGCCGCGGCGGCAGTGACCCGGTACCGCGCCGAGCAGGCGGCGCCGTTCTCCGCGGCCGCCGAGCGCGCGCTGGCGGACCGGCTGGCAGGCCCCGGCCCGCGCGGGCTGCGACGGCTGTGACGGACGAGCGACGGACGACGGAGGAGCACATGGACCAGCACGACGGCCACGGGCACGACGGCCACCAGCACGACGGCCACGGGCACGGCGGCCACGGGGCGGGCGCGGTGCGGCACGACCGCGAGTTCTGGGAGGAGCGCTACCGCTCCGCCGACCGCATCTGGAGCGGCAGGCCGAACCCGCAGCTCGTGACGGAGGTCGCCGACCTGCCGCCGGGCCGCGCGCTCGACGTCGCGTGCGGCGAGGGCGGGGACGCGCTGTGGCTCGCGGGCCGCGGGTGGCAGGTCACCGGCCTGGACCTCGCGCAGGCGGCGCTGGACCGGGTCGGGGCGGCGTGCGCGCAGGCCGGCCCGGAGGTCGCGGCGCGGGTGCGGACGGTGCGCGGCGACATCGGCACCTGGGACCCGGGCGTCGCGCAGTACGACCTGGTGACGTCCCACTTCCTGCACCTGCCGCCGGCGGACCGGGCGGCGGCGTTCGGGCGCATGGCCGCGGCTGTCGCGCCGGGCGGCACGCTGCTCGTGGTCGCGCACCACGGCAGCGACCTGGCGACGACGATCGGCCGCCCCGACCAGCCCGAGCTGTTCTTCGAGCCGGACGACGTGCTGGCGGCGCTCGAGCCCGGCGCGTGGCGGGTGCAGGCCGCGGAGGCGCGCCCGCGCGAGGCCGTGGACCCCGAGGGCCGGACGATCACGATCCGGGACACCGTGGTCAAGGCGCGGCGCGAGGGCTGAGGCGCCGCCGGTGGCAGGATCGGCCGCATGAGCGACGACGTGCGGGCCCTGATCGCCGAGGTCGAGCGGCAGGAGCGCGACCTGCGGTTCGCCACCTTCACCAACGACGACGCGTGGGAGCTCGGCTGCCTGCTCGTGCGCCTGGCCACGGAGCGGGGGCTCGCCGTGACGGTCGACGTCCGGCGCGGCACGCAGCAGCTGTTCCACGCGGCCCGGCCGGGCACGACCGCCGACAACGACTCCTGGGTCGCGCGCAAGGTCCGGGTGGTCGAGCGGTTCGGCACCTCCTCGTACCTGCAGGGGCTGCGGGCACGGGCCCGGGGCACGACCTTCGCCGAGGTGCACGACCTGCCGCTGCAGGAGTACGCCGCGCACGGCGGGGCGTTCCCGGTGCACGTCGAGGGCGTCGGCGTGGTGGGCGCCGTGACCGTGTCGGGGCTGCCGCAGGCCGACGACCACGCGCTGGTGGTCGAGGCCGTGCGCACGTTCCTCGACGGCTGACCTCAGGGCAGCACGGCGGGCAGCCACCCGCGCACGGCGGCGACCACCGCCGGCAGGTCCCGCCGCAGCGCGTGGTCGCCGGGCACCGTGACGACCGTGCGCCCCGGCGCGGGCGGCGGTGCGCCGTACGGGTCGGTCGTGCCCTGCACGACCAGGACGGGGACCTCGACCGCGTCCAGCTCGGGCAGGCGGTCCGGGGCGTCGGGGCGGCCCGGCGGGCGCGTCGGGAACGCGAGGCACAGC
>JAEWGQ010000444.1 GCA_023388235.1 Actinomycetes bacterium
TACGGGCGGGTCGTGACGGCCGGGCATCGACGCCGAGGAGCCGTTCGCCGCAGCGGGGAGGTCTCTCGTCCCCGCACATCGAGTCCGACCAGTCTACACGGTGCCGCCGCGTCGACCACCCCCGCGCGCGTGGCCGCCGCCGGCCGGCGCTGGTAGGTTCGCCGTCGTGGAGATCGAGGTCGACAGAGGCTAGCCACCGCGCCGCGGTGGCCTGCACCCCGGGTGGCCGGCCCTGCGCCGGACCACGACCGTGCGCGCGCACGCCTGCGTGCTGCACGTCCGACCGTGACGCCCGGCCCCACCGCACCCCCGCGCGGACCCGCCCGCGCGCCGCACCGCCACGGTGCCGCGCGCCGCCCACGCCCGCTGCACGGCGACCCCGGGGACGACCCGGCGCGCGTCGCCGACCCACCGAAGGACCCCGCATGTCCCCGAAGCCCGCCATCGTCCTGCACGACGTCACGTTCGCGTGGCCCGACGGCACCGTCGCGCTGGACCACGTCGACGGCGCCCTCCCGTCCGGCCGCACCGGCCTGGTCGGCCGCAACGGCGCCGGCAAGTCCACCCTGCTCCGGCTCGTCGCCGGCCTGCTCACGCCCGCCTCCGGGCGCGTGGAGACCACCGGCGACGTCGGCTACCTGCCGCAGCACCTGACCCTGCGCCGCGAGGCGACCGTCGCCGAGCTGCTCGGCGTCGGCCCGGTCGTGGCCGCCCTGCGCGCCATCGAGTCCGGCGACGTCGACGAGCGCCACTTCGACGCCGTCGGGGACGACTGGGCCGTCGAGTCCCGCGCGGCGGAGGCGCTGGAGCAGATCGGCCTCGGCGGCACGTCCCTCGACCGGCGCGTCGCCGAGGTGTCCGGGGGCGAGGCGATGCTCCTGGCGCTCACGGGCCTGCGGATGCGCCGCACCCCGGTCACCCTGCTCGACGAGCCCACGAACAACCTCGACCGCCCCACGCGCGCCCGGCTCGCCGGGCTCGTCGACCAGTGGCCCGGCACCCTCGTCGTCGTGAGCCACGACCTCGAGCTGCTGGAGCACCTCGACGCCACCGCCGAGCTGCACGACGGCGTCCTCGAGACCTACGGCGGGCCGTACAGCGCGTGGCGGGAGCACCGCGAGCAGGTGCAGGCCGCCGCCGTCCAGGCCGCGCGGTCCGCGCAGCAGGCGCTCCGGGTCGAGAAGCGGCAGCGCGCCGAGGCCGAGACGACGCTCGCCCGGCGCGACCGCACCGCCCGCGCGACGCAGGCGTCCGGCGGCATCCCGAAGATCCTCGCGGGCAACCGCGCGTCGCGCGCGCAGGCCTCCGCCGGCTCGCTGCGCTCCACGCTCGACCGCCGGGTCGAGGCCGCGCAGGCCGCGGTCGACGCCGCCGACGCGCGGGTCCGCGACGACGAGCACCTGCACCTCGGGCTCCCCGACCCGGACGTCCCGCGCGGGCGGCGGCTCGCGGAGCTCGGGGACGGGGAGCGCACGGTCGTCGTGCAGGGACCGGAGCGGGTCGCGCTGGTGGGTCCCAACGGCTCGGGGAAGTCGACGCTGCTCGCGCACCTCGTGCACGGCACGCCCCCCGTCGCCGGGCGCCCCCACGGCCGGCTGCTCACCGACCGCGTCGGCTACCTGCCGCAGCGCCTCGACGGCCTGGACGACGCGGCCGGCGCCCTCGCCAACGTCCAGCGCGTCGCCCCCGGCACGCCGCCCGGGACCATCCGGAACCACCTGGCCCGGCTGCTGCTGCGCGGCGACGCCGTCGACCGGCCGGTGCGGACGCTGTCCGGCGGGGAGCGGTTCCGCGTCGCGCTCGCGCGGCTGCTGCTCGCGGAGCCGCCCGCGCAGCTGCTCGTCCTGGACGAGCCGACGAACAACCTCGACCTCGCGTCGGTCGAGCAGCTCGCGGAGGCCCTCGACGCGTACCGCGGCGCGCTGCTGGTCGTCAGCCACGACACGGGCTTCCTGCGGCGGATCGGGGTCGGCGTGGTGCTCGAGCTGGACGCGGGAGGGCGGATGCGGCAGGCGCCCGGGCTGGCCGGGTGAGCCCGCCGCGCCCCGGGTCGGCGCGGCCCGCGGCCGGACGCGACCCGGGGCGCCGGGGTGGTGCCCCCAGCAGGACTCGAACCTGCAACCGACGGATTAGAAGGCCGTTGCTCTATCCATTGAGCTATGGAGGCGTGCGCCGGCCCGCGCGCGGGGGGACCGGTCCGGGCCACCAGGGTACGCGCCCGCGTCCGCCCGCCCGCTCCGGCGGCGCACGGATTCGCAGGTCGCACGGCGCGGAGGTTTGGCCGCGACCCCGCGGACGGGCGAGGATGTGGACGTGAACGCGCAGGCGGGGAGCACGGCCGCGAGGGACGTCCTCGACCGGCCGCTCGCCGCCACGTCGCTGCTCGACGCGCTCACCGACCTGCTCCGCGACGTGCGGGCCACGGCGTTCCCGCTCGACGTGCCCGGCGCCGCCGACGCGCGGGCCTCGCGCACCCGGCTGGTCGACCAGCTCGCCGACCACCTGGTGCCCCGGCTGCGCCGGCTGTCGGCCCCCGCGGTCGTCGTCGTGGCGGGCTCCACGGGCGCCGGCAAGTCGACGCTCGTGAACTCGCTGGTCGGCGAGGAGGTGAGCGAGGCCGGCGTGCTGCGGCCCACGACGCGCCGCCCCGTCCTCGTGCACCACCCCGACGACGCGGAGCTGGTGCGCGAGCACCCGGTGACCGACGCGGTCGACGTCGTGGCGTCCGACCGCGTGCCGCGGGGGATCGCGCTGATGGACGCGCCCGACGTCGACTCGGTGCTGGAGAGCAACCGGCGCTCGGCGCACCGGCTGCTCGAGGCCGCCGACCTGTGGCTGTTCGTGACCACCGCGGCGCGGTACGGCGACGCGCTGCCGTGGCGGGTGCTGGGCGAGGCCACCGACCGCGGGGCGTCGGTCGCGATGGTGCTCAACCGCGTCGACCCGGCGTCCCTGCCGACCGTGCGCGGCGACCTGCTGCAGCGCCTGCGCGCACACGGCATGCAGGGGTCGCCGCTGTTCGTGGTCCCGGACCTCGGGCCGCACGAGGGGCTGCTGGACGCGGGCCGCGTCGCGCCGATCTCGCGCTGGCTCACGATGCTGGCCGGGCCCGACCGCGCGCGCACCGTCGTCGCCCGCACGCTGCGCGGGTCGCTGGCGGCGCTGCGGCCGTGGGTGGACGAGCTGGCGGAGGCCGTGGACGCGCAGGCGCAGGCCGCCGCCGGGATCCGGCAGGCGCTGGACGACGC
>JAEWGQ010000022.1 GCA_023388235.1 Actinomycetes bacterium
GCACCGTCGCCAGCGCCCGCTCGGCGGCGGCCGCGTCCGCCTCGGCCTGCTGCCGGGCCTCCTGCGCGCCCGCCAGCCCCGCCCGGGCGACGTCCACCTCGGCCACGAGCTCCGCCTCGGACGCCCGGACCCGCTCCGCCTGCCGCTCCAGCTCGTCCGGGTCCTGCCCGCGCGCGGGCTCCGGGGCAGCGGTCCCGAGCAGCCGGGCCCGGTCGGCCGCCAGCGACGCGGTGCCGCGCAGGCGCTCGCGCAGGGACGACAGCTGGTACCAGAGGTTCGACGCCTCGCCCAGCGCCGGCGCCGCCTCGGCCGCCTCGCGCTCGAGGGACGCGAGCCGGGCCCGCGCGGCGTCCAGCGCGGCCTCGGCCTCGGCCCGGCGGGCGCGCAGGGCGGTGTCGTCGGCGGTCTCCTGCTCGAGCGTCGCGGTGAGCTGCGCCAGGTCGTCCGCCAGCAGCCGGGCGCGGGCGTCGCGCAGGTCGGCCTGCACGGTCTGCGCCCGGCGGGCGACCTCCGCCTGGCGCCCGAGCGGGCCGAGCTGGCGGCGCAGCTCCCCCGTGAGGTCGGTCAGCCGGGTGAGGTTCGCCTGCATCGCGTCGAGCTTGCGGAGCGCCTTCTCCTTGCGCTTGCGGTGCTTGAGGACGCCCGCGGCCTCCTCGATGAACCCGCGCCGCTCCTCGGGCGTGGCGCGCAGCACCGCGTCGAGCTGCCCCTGCCCGACGATCACGTGCATCTCGCGGCCCAGGCCCGAGTCCGACAGCAGGTCCTGGATGTCCAGCAGCCGGCAGGGCCGGCCGTTGATGGCGTACTCCGAGCCGCCGTTGCGGAACAGCGTCCGCGAGATCGTGACCTCGGTGTACTCGATCGGCAGCGCGCCGTCGGTGTTGTCGATCGTCAGCGACACCTCGGCACGGCCGAGCGGCGGGCGCCCGGCCGTGCCGGCGAAGATGACGTCCTCCATCTTGCCGCCGCGCAGGGACTTGGCCCCCTGCTCGCCCATCACCCAGGCGAGCGCGTCGACGACGTTCGACTTCCCGGACCCGTTCGGCCCGACGACGCAGGTCACCCCGGGCTCGAGGTTCAGCGTCGTCGCCGAGGCGAACGACTTGAACCCCCGCAGGGTGAGCGTCTTGAGGTGCACGGGCCGCAGCCTAGTGGCGGGCGGGCCGCGGACCCGTGAGGCGCCGCAGCCCGGCGGTCAGCGCGCGAGCGCCGGGAACCACAGCCCGATCTCGCGCTCCGCCGACTCCGGGGAGTCCGAGCCGTGCACGAGGTTCTGCGTGACCTTCAGGCCCCACTCCCGGCCGAGGTCGCCGCGGATCGTGCCCGGCGCGGCGGTGGTCGGGTCGGTGGCACCGGCCAGCGACCGGAAGCCCTCGATGACGCGGTGCCCCTCGGCGACCACGGCGAGCACCGGGCCGGACTTCATGAACTCGACGAGCGGGCCGAAGAACGGCTTGCCCTCGTGCTCGGCGTAGTGCGCCTGCAGCAGCGCGTCGTCGGCGGTGCGCAGCTCGACGGCCGCCAGGGTGTAGCCCTTGGCCTCGATGCGGCGGAGCACCTCCCCCGCCAGTCCGCGGGCGATGCCGTCGGGCTTGACCAGGACGAGGGTGCGCTGGATGTCGTTCATGGGCGTCACCCTAACCGGCCGTGCCGGCCTCGTCGGGGTGCGCCGCGTCGTACTCCGCGCGCTCCCGGTCGATGCGCGCGCCGAGCCGCAGCGACACCACCCACAGCACCGCGAACAGCACCCCGAGCGCGTACATCAGCGGCACCACCACCCCGCAGGCGACGACGAGCAGCTGCGCGACCGAGCCGGCCACGTAGCCGCCGGGCGCCGTCACGAGCCGGGACAGCACGACCAGCACGACGGCCATCGCGCCCGCCACCGGCCAGAGCACCCCCGGCGGCGTGGCGGTGACGCCCGCGGCCGCGAGCCCGTGCGCCGTCAGCGCCGCGAACAGCACCAGCACGCCCTCGAGGACGAGGATCATCGAGGTGAACTGGGGCTTCGCGGGACGCTTCGGGCGCCCGGGCCGCGGGGCGTGCATGCTCATCGCGCGGCCCCCGCGGTGGCGGGAGCGCGGCGCGCGGGCTCGTGGGGTGCGTTCACCTGGCGCAGGCTACCGGGCGTCCGCGCCGGACCGGTCCGCGCGGGCCGGCGCCGCGGTGGCCTCCCCGCGCGCGACCATGCCGGCCACGTCGGAGAGCTTCACCTCGCGCAGGAACAGCGTGAGCACGAAGCCCAGCGCCAGCAGCGGGACCAGGTACCAGAACGCCGGGGCGAGCGCGTCGGTGTACGCCGCGACCACGCCGTCGTGCAGCTGCTCCGGGAGCTGCGCGACCAGGCCCGGGGTCAGCGACTGGGCGCCGGCCGAGGCGTCCGCGCCGGCGGCCGGCGCGCCCGCGAACACGTCCTCGAGCCGCGTCGAGAGCCGCGTGGTGAAGATCGTGCTGAACAGGGCGGTGCCCACGGCCGCCCCGATCTCCCGGAAGAAGTTGTTCGCGCTCGTCGCCGTGCCCAGCTCGTGCGGGTCCACGGAGTTCTGCACCGCCAGCACGATCGTCTGCATCACCAGGCCGAGGCCGGCGCCGAGCACGAAGATCATCACGCCGAACAGCACCATCGACATGTCGCCGGTGATCGTCGTCAGCCACGCGAGCCCGACGGTGGTCACGCCCATGCCGACGATGGGGAACGCCTTGTACCGCCCGGTGCGCGTGATCGCCACGCCCGAGCCGATCGCGGTGAGCATGACGCCGACGGTCATGGGCAGCATGAGCAGGCCCGACTCGGTGACCCCGGAGCCGGTGGACATCTGCAGGAAGGTCGGCAGGAACGCCAGCGACGCGAACATGCCCATGCCGATCACCAGGCCGATGCCCGTGGCCAGCGTGAACGTCGGGTTCCGGAACAGCCGCAGCGGCAGGATCGGCTCCGCCGCCCGCAGCTCGACCGCGACGAACAGGCCGATCGCCACGAGCGTGCCCACCAGCAGGCCCACCAGGCGCGCGTCGGACCAGTCGTAGCCGCCCTCGCCGGTCAGCGACGTCCACGACGTGACCAGGACGATGCCGGAGGTGGCGAGGGTCAGCAGCACGATGCCCGCGACGTCCAGGCGGCGGCCCGAGCGGTGCGACGGCAGCTTCAGCGTGAACCACGCGGTGACGAACGCCGCGACGCCCACCGGGATGTTGACCCAGAAGCACCAGCGCCAGTCGGCGTGGTCGGTGAACAGGCCGCCGAGCAGCGGCCCCGCGACCGCCGAGACGCCGAACAGCGCGCCCATCGGCCCCATGTACTTGCCGCGCTCCTTGGCGGGCACGATGTCGGCGATGATCGCCTGCGACAGGATGATCAGGCCGCCGCCGCCGAGCCCCTGCACGCCGCGCCACGCCACCAGCTCGCCGAACGACTGCGCGAAGCCCGCGCCGGCGGACGCGACGGTGAACAGCCCGATCGCCACGAGGAACGGCCAGCGCCGCCCCCACAGGTCGCCGAACTTGCCGTACAGCGGCATGACGATCGCGATGGCCAGGATGTAGATCGTCACGACCCACCCCTGGTGCTCCACGCCGTCGAGCTCGCCGACGATCGTGGGCATCGCGGTCCCGACGATGGACTGGTCGAGGGACGACAGCAGCATGCTGGCCAGCAGGGCGCCGAAGATCAGCCAGACCGTGCGCTGGTTGAGCTCGACCAGCGGCTTGTCGGGCGCGGGGGCGGTGGTCGCCATGGGCGGGTCCGTTCTCGTGCGGGCCGGGGCGGGCGCGCGCCGCACGACGCTCGCGGGCGGCGCCGTCGTCGGCGGGGTGGGCCGGCGCCCGGGGGTGCGCCGGCGGGGTGGTGCGGGGTGGTGC
>JAEWGQ010000042.1 GCA_023388235.1 Actinomycetes bacterium
CCCCCGCGTCGTGCGCTGAGGGGAGGGTTCTGCCCGACACGCCCGGCGTGTCCCGGCAGAACCCTCCCCTCATGCGCACGGGCCCCCTGGCGCACGGGTTCGCCTCACGCGCGCGGGCTCCCCTGGCGCGCTGGGGGCCTCACGCGTTCGGGTCCCCGGGCACGCCCGGGTACGCCCGGGGCGGGTGTGCGGACGCCGCCCCGCGCGTCGGCAGCGTGCGGGGCGGCGTCCGGTCCTGGGGGGGTCAGGCGGTGGGGAGCCAGACCCGCATGGTGCTCGGGCCGCGGTTGGCCCAGGAGTGGTACGGCACGAGGCGCACGTCGACGGGCTCCCCCGCCTCCGGTCCCGCGTCCGCGCCGTACGGCCAGCCGCCGGCCGTGCCCCCGTCCGCTGCACCGTCCGCTCCGCCGGCCGGGACGAGCCGCGCGCGCACCCGGGCGCCGTCCCCGTCCGCGACGGGAACCACCCCGGCGTCGAGCCGCAGCGCCTCGACCCCCGCCCCTCCGGGCAGGTCCACGGACTCGGCGCACAGCACCACCGGCCCGCGCTCGACGGCCACGCAGCCGCGCACGGCGTCGATCCGGCCGTCGGGCACGGTGACCCGCGGCGCGACGGGCAGCACCAGCCGCACCTCGTCGCCCGCCGCGAACGCGCGCCGCACCCGCACGGTCCCGCCCTCGACGACCGCCGGCTCCCCGTCGACCGTCGCCGTTCCGGCGGCCCACGCCGGCACGCGCAGCGCGAGCGTCCACTCCCCGCCCGGCGCCTCGGTCACGCGGACCCGCACCTCGCCGTCCACCGGGTAGCCGGTGACCACCTCGACGCCGACGGCCCGCCCGTCGCCGAGCCGCGTGGCGATCCGCGCCGGGGCGTGCTGCAGCAGGTGCAGCGCGTCGTCGGACACGGCGGCCACGTAGCCGCCGAGCGCGGCGAGCGTGCGGGCGACGTTGGTCGGGCAGCACGACACCTCGAACCACGGCGCCCGCAGCCGGGACAGGGCCCGGGCGCTGACCTCGTCGTCCGCGGCGGCCTCGCCCGGCACCCGCTTCTGCAGGGGGTTCGTGTAGAAGAACGCCCGGCCGTCGGCGCGCGGCGACGTCGCGACCACGTTGTACAGGGTGCGCTCGACGACGTCCCCCCACGTGGCGTCGCCGGTCGCGAGCAGCAGCCGCCACGCCACCATGACCGACGCGACGCCCGCGCAGGTCTCGCAGTAGGCCCGGTCCGGCGGCAGCTCGTAGTCGTCCCCGAACGCCTCGTCCTGGTGGTGCGAGCCCATCCCGCCGGTCAGGTAGGTGCGGGTGGCGAGCGTCCGGGCGTACTGCGACCGCACGGCGTCGAGCAGCGCGTCGTCCCCGGTCTCCACGGCGACGTCCAGGGCGCCGGCGGCGAGGTAGAGCGCGCGCACCGCGTGCCCCCGCAGCACGGGGGCGGTCCGGACGGGCTCGTCGTCCTGGAAGTACTCGCGCCCGAACTCCACGGGCGCGAGCGTCCCGTGGCCGCGCCGCTCCACGAACAGGGCGGCCTGGTCGAGGTACCGCCGCTCGCCGGTCGCGCGGGCCAGCTCGGCGAGCGCCACCTCGATCTCGGGGTGCCCGCACACGCCCTCGCGGCCGCCGGGCCCGAACTCGGCGCACACGTGGTCCGCCGCCCGGCGCGCGACCGCGACCAGCTCGTCGTCGTGCCCGGTGCGCAGCCGGGCGACGGCCGCCTGGATCAGGTGCCCGTAGCAGTACAGCTCGTGGCCCCACTCCAGGTCGGAGTACCGGGGCGCCTGCCCGGGCCGGCCGAACCGCGTGTTCAGGTACCCGTCGGGCTCCTGCACCCGGCCGATGAGCGCGGCGAGCTCGGTGATCCGGGCCTCGAGCGCGGGGTCGCCGGTCCGGCCGACCTCCCACGCCATCGCCTCGATCATCTTGTAGACGTCGGAGTCGGAGAACTCCCGCCCGGTGCGGTGCCCGGCGAGGGTGCCGTCGAGCGCGCGCTCGAAGTTCCCGATCCAGCCGACGCGGGTCTCCCAGTGGTCGCAGTGCGGGATGGTCCCGGTGGCGTTGACGCGCTGGCGGTCGGCCCAGAAGCCCTCGGTGAGCGTCACCTCGTCCAGGCCGAGCGGGCGCAGGGCGCCGGTGGACGGCAGGACGGGGGCGACGGTGGTGGTGGTGGTGCGGTGGTTCACGGGGCTGGTCATCCCTTCAGGGCGCCGGACATGAACCCGTTGACGTAGTGCCGCTGCAGCACGAGGAACAGCACGACGCACGGGATGGTGAGCACGACGACCCCCGCCTGGGTGGCGCCGTAGTCGATGACCCCCATGACCTGCTGGCGCATGTTGACGAGCGCCAGCGGCAGCGGCTGGTTGTCGCCGCCGACCAGGTACAGGGGGACCATGAAGTCGTTCCACGCGGCGAGGAACGCGAACAGCCCGATGGTGATGAGCCCGGGCTTGACGGCCGGCAGCAGCACGCGGCGCAGGGCGCCGAACGAGCCGCAGCCGTCCACGAGGGCGGCCTCCTCGAGCTCGCGCGGCACGGCCTCGAACGAGATGCGCATCATGAACATCGCGAACGGCAGCTGGAACACCGCCAGCACGAGCCCGACGCCGACGAGGGTGCCCGACAGGCCCAGGTCCTTGAGCCAGATGACGAGCGGGATCAGCAGGGTCGCGTAGGGGACCATGAGGATCGAGAGCACGAGCAGGAACAGCGCGTCCTTGCCCGGGAACCGGAACCGCGCGAACGCGTACCCGCCGAGGGTGGCGACGACGAGCGTGACGGTCACCGCGGTGGCCGTGATGCCGAGCGAGTTGCCCAGGTAGGTCGCGACGCCGGCCTGGTAGGACGCGAGCGTGGCGTAGTTGCCGAAGCCGAACCCGTCGACCTGGGCGGACCCGGGCTGCGGGGACACGGACGACACGGACGTCCAGATGAGCGGGTACAGGAACAGGATCGCCAGCCCGCCGGTGAGGACGTAGAACGGGGTGCGCCCGAGGACGCGGGTGATGCCGGACACGGTTCTCACTCCTCGGGCGAGCGCCGCAGCGCCTTGAGCTGGACGACGTTGACGACCACCAGGGCCAGCAGCACGATCACCGACAGCGCGGCGGCCATGCCGAGGTCGCGCTTCGACTCGAACGCGAGGTTGTAGATCAGCTGGACGACCGTCATGGTCGAGCCGTCCGGGCCGCCCTTGGTGAGGATGTAGAACTGGTCGAAGGCCAGGATCGAGCCGGTGACGCACATGATCGTGGAGAGCGCGAGCGACGGCTTGAGCAGCGGCAGCGTGATCCGCCGGAACACCTGCGCGGTCCGCGCGCCGTCGATGCGCGCGGCCTCGTAGACCTCGTGCGGGATGCCCTGCAGGCCCACGAGCAGCAGCAGCATGTAGAACCCGGCGAACCGCCAGACGATCAGCAGCACGGTCCCCCACAGCGCGCCGTCGGCGGACCCGAGCACGTTCACCTGCCCGCTGCCCAGGCCGAGCCGCTCCATCCACCCGGAGACCGGCCCGACCTGCGGGGAGTACAGCGCGTAGAACAGCAGCGAGGCGGACGCGAGGCCCAGCGCGGTCGGCAGCAGGAACGCCGTGCGCAGGAACCCGCGCCACCGGGTGCTCTCCTGCACGAGGAGGGCCAGCCCCAGGCCGAGCGCGATCAGCAGGACCGTGGCGATCACCGTGTACTTCAGCGTGAACCACACGGACGGCCAGAACATCCGGTGCGCGACGACGGCGGAGAAGTTCTCCGGGAAGTTCGTGCCCTGGTCGCCGCCGAGCAGCGACCAGTCGGAGCCGGACATCACGACCACGAGCACCAGCGGGACCACGAACAGCACGAGCACGAGGACGGCCGTCGGGGCGGCGTACAGCCAGCCCTGGAGGGCACCGCGCGACCGCGCCGGACGGCGGCGCGCGGTGCTCCCCGGGGACGCGTCGGCGACGCGCCCCACCCGGCCCGGGGTGGCGACGGTCACTGGGACAGCACCTCGGTGATGGCGTCGTTGTCGGCGTCGACCGTGTCGGTCCCGTCGAACGTCGCGTTCCGCATGAGGGTCACCCAGGGGCTGCCGGAGGCGTTGAACGCCTCGGAGAAGAACTCCGCGACGGGCGTGCGACCGGACTCGGCGATCGTGTTCATCTCGAGCGCGATCGGGTTCTGCCGGGCGTACTCGTTGTCGAGCAGGGAGTTGCGGCCGGGGACCTCGCCGTTCTTCGCGATGACCTCGAGCTGCGTGTCCTCCGACATCATCCAGGCGAGGAAGTTCCAGGCCTGCGCGACGTGCTCGGAGTCCTTCGAGATGCCGAGCGCGTCGCCGCCGAGGAACGTCGACCGGCCGCCGTCCACGCCGGGGATCGCGGTGACGCCCACGTCGATGCCGGCCTCCTGCGCCGCGTACACCGCGGTGTTGGGGTACTGCATGACGCCGACCTGGCCGTTGGAGAACGGGGCGGTCCAGGTGGCGCCGGTCTCCTCCTTGGAGCCCGCGCCGACGGCGCCGGCCTGGTTGAGCTCGTAGTACATCCGGTACAGCGCCTTGGCGGAGTCGGAGTTCACCTGGGCGGTCGCGCCGTCGGCCGACAGCACCTCGTCGCCCGAGGCCCACATGGTCGGGAACCAGGTGAAGACGCCGCAGCCGCCGCAGTTGCCGCCGTAGTAGGTGCCGGAGACGCCGGGCTTGTTCAGCGCCTGGACGGCCTCGGCCTGCGCCTGGAACTCGGCGAGGGTGGTCGGGCCCGCCTCGGGGTCGAGGCCGGCCTCGCGGTAGAGGTCCTTGTTCCAGACCAGCACCGAGATGTCCTCGACGAACGGCAGCGTGTGCATCCGGCCGTCCGGGTCGGTGCCCGCGTCGACGTGGCCGCGCGTGATGTCGTCGGCGTAGTCCAGGCCGTCGATCTGGTCGGTCAGGTCGGTGAACAGGCCGTTCGCCACCCAGTAGGGCAGCCGGACGACGTCGCCGGCCAGGAGGTCGGGCAGCTCGTCGTTCGTCGCGGCGCCGCCGACCTTCCCCTCCATGTCGTCGTTGGGGATGATCTCGAGCTCGACCTGGTTCTCGTGCGAGGCGTTGTACGCCTCGACCAGGGTGGTGGCCTGGCGCTCCAGCGGGGCGCGGGTCCACATCGTCAGGGTCGTGCCGTCGTCCACGCCGTCGGGGCCGGCGGACTCCAGCTCCTCCGCCGCGGCGCCCCCGCCGCCGGAGCCGGACCCGCAGGCGGCCAACCCGGTCAGCGCGAGACCGGCCACGGCCAGCGCGGCCACCGGGCGGAACCCGCGCGATCGGAACATGCGGTTGCTCATCGTGCTCTCCCTCGGAACTTCGCCGTCGAAGTCGTGCCACGCCCGGGGCGGACGCGGCACAGTCGATCCGGGGCTCTGCCGAAACCCTTTTCGGTGGAACGTAGCGGCATGGTTCCGCGCCCGTCAAGGCCCGCGCCGAAAGCCGGTGTGTGTACGATCGCGGTCAGGGGCCAGGTTCACCCGGTCCGCGCAGGACCTTCGGCACACGCAGGGGAGGCGGCATGACGACGGCATCCGGCACCCCGCGGCGCCCGGCGACGCTGTCGGACGTGGCCCGGCTGGCGGGCGTCTCGGTCGCGACGGCGTCCAAGTCGCTCAACGGGCGGCACCAGGTCAAGGCCGAAACACGCGAAAGGGTGATTTCGGCCGCGGAGCAGCTGAGCTTCTCGCCCAACGTGCTCGCCCGGAACCTGCTGAGCGGCCGCTCCGGCGCCATCGGCCTGGTCACGCACGACCTCGAGGGCCGGTTCTCCATCCCCACGCTGATGGGCGCCGAGGACGCCGCCGGCACGGGCAAGACCTCCGTGCTGCTGTGCGACGCCCGCGGCGACGCGCTGCGCGAGCAGTACCACGTGCAGGCGCTGCTCGGCCGGCGGGTGGACGGGCTGATGGTCGTGGGCGCCCGCCCCGACCCCCGCCCGTCGCTCGGGCCGCTGCCCGTGCCCGTGGTCTACGCCTACGCGCCGTCCGAGGACCCCGACGACATGTCCGTGGTGTCCGACAACGTCGGCGGCGGCCGGCTGGTGGCCGAGCACCTGCTGGCCTGCGGGCGCAGCCGCGTCGCCGTCGTCACCGGCGACGCGACGTACGGGGCGGCGCACGACCGGCTCGCCGGCGCCCGGGAGGTCCTGGAGGGCGCGGGCGTCGGGCTGACCGGCGACCCGCTGTACGGCGCGTGGAGCGAGGAGTGGGGGCGGACCGCCGCCGCGCTGGTGCTCGCGCAGCACCCCGACGTCGACGCGATCGTCTGCGGCAGCGACCAGATCGCCCGCGGCGTCATGGACCACCTGCGCGAGACCGGCCGGCGCGTCCCGGAGGACGTCGCGGTCACCGGGCACGACAACTGGGAGATCCTGGCGCTCAACGCCCGCCCGCACCTGACGTCCGTGGACATGAACCTCGAGGAGCTCGGGCGGCGGGCCGCGGCGCTGCTGTTCGACGCGATCGAGGGCCGCGTGCGGTCCGGCACCGAGGTCGTCCCGTGCCGGCTCGTCCCGCGCGGGTCGACCGGGCCCCGCCCCGCCTGACGCCCTCCCCGGCACCCCTCCCCTCCCCGTCCGCCGGGGGTCTTGCCGTCGGCGCGCGAGTGCCGGTACGGTCCGGTCTATACCGGTCTCCACCACCCACTCCGAGAGGACCCCCACGATGGTGCAGGACATCCTCCAGGGGATCGCCGACAACCTGCTGAGCCAGGTGCCGATCCTCATCGGCCTGATCGCGCTGCTCGGCCTGCTGCTGCAGCGCAAGCCCGTCGAGGACGTCATCGGCGGCACGCTGCGCGCGGCCATCGGCGTCGTCATCATGACGATCGGCATCGACGTCTTCGTCGGCGGCCTCGCGTCGTTCCAGGCCATCGTGTCGAGCGCGGTCGGCGTCGAGGCGCCCGCCGCGACCACGACGCTCGACGACTTCCTCGCCGGGCCGGGCGCCTCGGCGCCGCTGATCATCGCCGGCGGCTTCGCGCTGCACCTGGTGCTGGTGCGGCTGTTCCGGTCCGCGCGCTACGTCTACCTCACCGGCCACCTCATGCTGTGGATGAGCATCGTCGTGGCCGCGTCCCTGGTCGAGGCCTTCGGCGACGTCGGCCGCTGGACGCTGGTCGGCGCCGGGTCCGTCATCGTCGCGTGCTACTTCACGCTGCAGCCGCTGTGGATCGCGCCGCTGATGCGCCGCGTCATGGGGCACGACCAGTTCGGCCTCGCGCACACGACCTCGACGCTCGCGCTCGCGACCGGCTACGGCGCCAAGGCGCTGCGGCTCGGCGACCCCGTGGAGCACGACACCGAGAAGCTGAAGATGCCCCGCGGCGTCGCCTTCCTCAAGGACATGAACGTCGCCACCGCCCTGATCGTCGGCGTCATCATGCTGGTCGCCCTCGCCTTCGCGGACCCGGAGACCGTCGCGTCCGTGGCGGGCGACGACCTCGCGCCGTTCGCCTGGGGCGTCATGCAGGCGCTGCGGTTCGCCGGCGGCATCGCGATCCTGCTGTTCGGCGTCCGGATGTTCCTGGCGGAGATCGTCCCGTCGTTCAAGGGCATCTCCGACAAGCTGCTGCCCGGGTCCAGGCCCGCGCTCGACATCCCCGTCATCTTCCCGAAGGCGACCACGGCCGTCATGGTCGGGTTCCTCGCCTCGACGGCGACGTTCCTGGTGCTGCTGGGCGTGTTCGCCGCCGCGGGCTGGTTCGTGCTGGTCCCGCCGATGATCATGCTGTTCTTCGGCGGCGGCGCCGGCGGCGTGTTCGGCAACGCCGTCGCCGGCTGGCGCGGCGCGGTGTTCGGCGGTGTGCTGAACGGCGTGGTCCTCGCGTTCGGGCAGTGGATCTTCTGGGGCGTGTTCTCCGGCACCGCCCCCGAGCTCGCGACCCTCGCCGACCCCGACTGGTACGTGGTCTCCGCGGTCCTGGTCGCCGTCGGCTCGGTGCTCGAGCCGCTGGGCGCGGCCGCCGTGTGGGTCGTCGCCGGCGCCGTGCTGGCCGTCGCGGTCGTCACCCTGGTGGTCCTCGGCCGCCGGGCCGCCCGCGCCGAGCGCCGCGCCGCCACCCCCGCCCGCGACGACCTCGTCGCCCCCTGACCCCCGACCCCGTGAGGAGCCCCGACATGAGCGAGCGTCCCGACCCCCTGAACGTCCTGGCCGTGTGCGGCCTGGGCATGGGCACCAGCCTGATCCTGCGGATGACCTGCGAGACGGTGTTCAGCCGCCTCGGGATCCCCGCCCGGGTGGACAACACCGACCTGTCCACCGCCAAGTCGCAGACCCCCGACGTGCTCGTCGGCCAGGGGATGCACATGCACGACCTCGAGGGCGTCGCGACGGTGAACGTGGTCGTCGACGACTTCATCGACGACCAGGCGCTCGAGGCGCGGCTGCGCCCGGCGCTCCAGGAGGCGGGGTGGCTGTGAGCACCGCCGGCACCGCCCGCACCGCCGCCCGGAGCATGGCGTCCGTCGCCGACTGGGAGGCCGGCGTCCGCGCCGCGGGCGACCTGCTGGTCGGCCTCGGCGTCGCGGGCCCCGAGTACGTCGACGCGTGCGTCGCGTCGGTCCGCGAGCGCGGCCCGTACATCGTGCTGGCGCCCGGACTGGCCCTCGCGCACGCCCGGCCCGAGGAGGGCGCCACCGGTGTCGGCGTCGCCGTCGTCCGCCTCGACGAGCCCGTGGTGTTCTCCCACCCCGCGAACGACCCCGTGGACCTGGTGTTCGCGTTCGCGACCGTCGACCCGGGCGCGCACCTGGACATGCTGCGCGCGCTGGCCGGCGCCCTCGGCGGCGGGCTCGCCACCGAGCTGCGGGCCGCCGCGACGCCGGAGCAGCTCGACGCGCTGCTGACCGCGGCGGTGTCCCGTGGCTGACGCCGTGCACGCCTACGGGAGCCTCGTCGCGGAGCACGTGGAGCGCGTGACCGCGGCGAACGCCGACGCCGTGCGCGCCGCCGCCCGGATCGTCGTCGACGTCGCGCGCACCGACCGCGTGCTGCACGCCGCCGGCGCCGGGCACTCGCTGGCCGGGGTGCTGGAGATGTTCTTCCGCGCCGGCGGCCTGCCGTTCGTCAACCCGCTGTGGCACCCGGACGTGCTCCCGCTCAACGGCGCCGCCCGGTCCACGGAGGCCGAGCGGCGGCCCGGCCTGGGGACCGAGGTCGCCCGGGCCGCGGGCGTGCGGGCCGGGGACGCCGTCGTGGTGTTCTCCAGCTCGGGGGTCAACCCGTACCCGGTGGAGATCGCCGCGCACGCCCGCGAGGCCGGCGCCCGCGTGGTCGCGGTGACGTCCCGGGCCGCGTCGGCGGCCGCCCCGCTGCGGACCGGCACCCGGCTGGCGGACGTCGCGGACGTCGTGCTCGACACCCTCGTGCCGCCCGGCGACGTCACCTGGCCGGCCGGCGACCCGGTGTCCGCGCCCCTGTCGTCCGTCACGAACGCGCTGTGCTGGAACCTCGTCCTGGTCGCCGCGCTCGACGCCGCGCCCGACCTGCCGACCTGGCGCAGCGCCAACACCACCGCGCCGCCGGACCACAACGCCCGGCTGCAGGAGCGCTACCGGGCCCTGGTGCCCGCGATCTGATCCGCCCGGGTGCGGCGGCACTGCACAATGGCACCGGCCGGGGCGACCCCGCCGGCCGGTGCCGTGGAAGGACAACCGTGACCGCTCTGACCCGCGACGTCGTGGGATCGCCGCCACCGTCGGTGGCGAAGTACGCGTGGCTCAAGGGGGTGCTGGTCGACCACATCGACCGCCTCACCCCGGGCGACCCGGTGCCCTCCGAGCGCGAGCTCGCCGACGGGCTCGACGTCTCCCGCATGACCGCGCGCCGCGCCCTGTCCGAGCTGGTCGCCGAGGGCCGGATCCGGCGCGTGCCGGGCCGCGGGTCGTTCGTCAACGAGCCCACGATCCGCCTGCCCATCCAGCTGACGTCGTTCACCAACGACATGCAGCAGCGCGGGTACACGTCGGGCGCGCGCACGCTGGAGGGCGGCGTCGTGCCCGCCGACGACTGGCTGAGCAGCAACCTGGAGGTGCCGCGCGGCCACCCCGTGGTGCGGATCGTCCGGCTGCGCACCGCCGACCACCAGCCGGTCGCGATCGAGCGGGTGCACCTCACCGCGGACGTCGTGCCCGGGCTGCAGGACGTCGACCTCACCGACCGGTCGCTGTACTCGGTGCTCGCCGACCGGTACGGCATCGTGTTCGACGGCGGGCGGCAGTCCATCACCGCGCGCCTCGTCGACCCGCAGGACGCGGGCCACCTGGACCTCGCGCCGGGGTCGGCCGTGCTGCACCTGGTGCGGACCTCCACCTGGCGGGGCCGCCTGGTCGAGTACACGGTCTCGGCGTACCGGGGCGACCGGTACGAGCTCAGCAGCGCCCTCTGACCACGCGACTGGCGCCGGACGGGGCGCCGGGTGGACGCTGCTCCGCGTGACTGACGCCCTCCCCCGCCGCACGGTCCGTGCCGGCGGCGGCACCCGGCACCGCTCGCACGGTGCCCTCGCCCGCTACAACTCCCGGGTGGCGGCCGCGGCCGACGCCGGCACGCGCGACGCCCTCGCCGCCCTGCTCGAGCCCGGGCACGGGTACGACGTGCTGGCCGAGCACCTGCTGGACGCCGCCGGGGCGGGGGGCGCCGCGCCGGGCGACCACGGGCTGTGCCAGGCGCTCGGCACCTGCGCGCGCTCCTGCGGTACCGCGGGGCTGGTGCCGCTGACCGCGGACGCCGTCGCGGAGTACCTGCACCGGCACGTCGCGCTCCCCGCGCCCGTCGCCGCCGCCCTGGGCCGGGACCTCGCCACCGCCGTGGGCGAGCCCGTGCGGTCGGGCACGCTCGGCGGGCTCCCCCTGGCCGCGCTGCTGCCGGCCCTGGTCGTGCTGGCCTGCCCCGACCTGGACCGCTGCCCCGCGGAGGGCGACGTGGTGCGGGCGCTCGCGGGGGACGGCGCCGCGGCGGGCCTGCACGGGCTGGCGCTGGACCCCGCGGCCTGAGCGCCCGGGCGGCGGGATCGCGCGCCCGGATCCCTCCGGAACCGGGTGGAGCTGCCGATGGGCCCGGCGACAGCACTTCACCCGCTCGCACCGGAGCCCACGTTGACCTCCCGCTGGAACAACCAGTCCATCGGCGCTCGCATGTCGGCCGTCTTCGGCCTCCTGTTCGCCGTGCTCGTCGCCGCCATCGCCCTGGGGCTGGTCACCGCCCAGGTGCAGCGCACGTACGCCGACCGCGTCTCGCAGGCCGACCGCATCCTGCGGCTGGCGGAGGAGGCGCGGTTCCAGGTCGCGGACGTGACGGGCTGGCAGGGGCTGGTCGCCGCGGACGTCGCCGTGATCGGGTCGGCCGCGCTCGAGGACGACGCGGACAACCGCGGCGCGATGCTGGAGTCCGAGGCGGCGGTGCGCACCTGGCTCGCCGACCTCGACACCACGGGCGCCAGCGCCGGCGAGAAGGCCGCGTTCGACCAGCTCGCCCCGGCCTGGGACACGTTCTTCGCCGGCGACGCCGAGGTCGTGGCGCTGCTCGGCACCGGGGACCCGGCGGACTACGCCGCGGCCATGGCGTCCATCAACGACGGGGACGCGGGCGCGTCGTACGACCAGGTGCTGGGCCTCGCGGACGAGATCCAGTCCTCGGCGCGCGGCCGGATCGCCGACCTGCTCGACCAGCAGCACGCGGCGCAGGAGCGCGGCCGGACCGCCCTCGTCGCGCTCGGCGTCGGGGCCGCCCTGTTCGCGGCGTTCGCGGCGCGCAAGGTGACCCGCGACGTCGCCGGGCCGGCGGGGCGCATCTCCGAGGTCGCCGCCGGGCTCGCCGAGGGCGACCTGACGCAGCGCACCGGCCTGCGCGGCGGGGGCGAGATCTCCCGCGCCGGCCAGGCGCTCGACGCCGCCATCGAGTCCGTGGCGACGCTGGTCGGGCACGTGTCCCGCACGGCGGCCGACACCGACGCCACCGTCGGCTCGCTGCGGGACGCCGCCGCCGAGGGCGCGCGGGCGGCGCAGGAGACCGACGCCCAGGTGGGCGCGGCCGCCGCGTCCGCGGAGCAGGTGTCCCGCCACGTCCAGGCCGTCGCGGCCGGCGCCGAGCAGATGGGCGCCAGCATCCGCGAGATCGCCGAGAACGCCTCGCAGGCCGCCCGGTTCGCCGCGCAGGCCACCACCGAGGTCACGGCCACGAACGAGACGGTCGCCCGGCTCGGCACCTCCTCGCAGGAGATCGGGAACGTCGTCAAGGTCATCACGTCGATCGCCGAGCAGACGAACCTGCTGGCGCTGAACGCGACCATCGAGGCGGCGCGCGCGGGCGAGGCCGGCAAGGGGTTCGCCGTGGTCGCCGGCGAGGTCAAGGAGCTCGCCACCGAGACGGCCCGCGCCACCGAGGACATCGCGCGCCGGGTCGAGGCGATCCAGTCCGACACCACGGGCGCCGTCGCGGCGATCGACCAGGTCTCCCAGATCATCGCCCGCATCAGCGACTACCAGATGACCATCGCGTCGGCCGTCGAGGAGCAGACCGCGACGACCGCGGAGATGTCCCGCGCGGTGACCGAGGCGGCCGGCGGCGCCGGGGCCATCGCCGGCAGCATCACGACGGTCGCGACGACGGCCGGCACCAGCGCCGAGGTGCTGGGCCGGGTGGACGACGACATGGACCGGGTCGCGGCGGGCACCCGCGAGCTCGCCACCCGGATCGCGGCGTTCCGCGTCTGACCCCGGGTCGGGCCGGAGGGCCCTGGACCACGGGCGGGGCCGCTGGCACCGTCGGGACGTGGCGGACGACGGGAGGGGCGCGGTGGACGGGCTGCGGACGGCGGCGGGGGCGGCGCTCGACGCCGCGGCCGGGAACGTGGCGTTCGCGCGCGCGGCCATGGGCGCGGGGGTCCCGGTCTGGGCGGACCGGCCCGCGCGACCGCGCGCGTTCCACGTGGTGCACCCGTGCGGGATGTCGCTCGTGTGGGGCCCGGACGTCGCCGCGGCGCACGGGGCGGTCGCCGACCACCTGCGCGCCCGCCGCCGCGCGGAGTGGCTCCAGGTGGAGCCGCGCTGGGCGGACCTCGACTGGGACGGCGCGCTCGGTGCGGTCCCGGCGGACGGGGACGGCGCCGGGGCGACCGGGTGCGTGCGGCACGCGCGCGTGGGCCTCGCGCTCGACCCCCGGGCGCACGCGGCGTACGCGGCGGGCGCGGCCGGTGCGGCCGGTGAGGCCGGTGCGACGACGGGTACGACAGGTACGACGGGCACGAGGGGTACGACGGGTACGACGGGCACGACGGCTGCGGCGGTCGCCAGGGCTGCGGCGCACCGGGTGCCGCCGGGCTGGCGCGTGCGGCCGGCCACCGCCGCGGACTTCGCCTGGCCGGGGACCGTGGTGCCCGCCGGGTACTGGCCGGACGCCGGGGCGTTCCTCGCCGCCGGGGGCGGCGTGGTGGCCGAGCGCGACGGGGTGGTCGGGGCGATGGCGTTCACGGCGTTCCGCGACGGCGTCCACCAGGAGATCGGCATCGAGACCGACCCCGCGCACCGGCGGCAGGGGCTCGCGGGGGCCGCCGCCGCGGCGCTGGTCGCGCAGGTCGTCGCGGCCGGGCGCACGCCCGTGTGGTCGTGCCGCGAGGGGAACGCCGGCTCCGTGGCGCTGGCCCGCGCGCTCGGGTTCGTGCCGGTGTCCCGGGCCCCGTACTGGCACCTGCCCTGAGCCCCCCCGGGTGGCCGCCGGGAGGCCGCCGGGGGCGGGCGCGGCTACCGCGGGGCGCGCGGGAGCGAGCGGGCCGCGGGCTCCGCGAACTCGAGCGTGATCCGCAGGTACCGCAGCTCCCGGGAGTCCAGGATCCTGCCCGCGCCCGTGTAGTGGATCGCCTCGCCGTCGATCAGCTCGAGCTGGGCCATCGGCGCGTCCACGAGCACCGCCCCGGCGCCGACGTCCTCGACGCGCAGGCTGGCGGCGGTCCCCTCGATCCGCACGGTGTGACCGCGCAGGTCGATCGCGCGCAGCAGGGCGCGGGACTCCCCGTCGCGCAGGAGGATCCGGGTCGGTCGCAGCACGGGGGTCCCTTCGGGCGGGGCAGGTCGGTCGCGGGGGTGCGCGCACCCCCCCGTCCTCTGATCGGCAAGCGCTCACCCGCAGCACAGGACTTTCGTCCCCGCGGTGTCCGCCCTGGTCAGCGCCGAGACCGCCCGGCCGGGTCCGCTGGGTTCCGGCGCCGGGACCGGCCCGGCCAGAAACGGGACAAACCCGGGCAGACGGGACTAGCCTCGCCCGCGGGACCGGACCAGGGCAGGGTCCCGGAGGAGGTCGCCGTGCCGGTCCCGGAGCTCACCGTGGGCGTCCCCGTGTACAACGGGGCGCGCTACCTGGAGCAGGCGCTCACCGCGCTGCGCGACCAGGACCTCGCGGACATCGAGGTGGTCGTGTCCGACAACGCCTCGACGGACGCGACCGGCGAGATCGCGCGGTCCTTCGCCGCCGCCGACCACCGGTTCCGCTACGTGCGGTCCCCGGTCAACCAGGGCGTGCCGCGGAACTTCAACCGCACGCTCGCCCTCGCCCGGGCGCCGCTGTTCATGTGGCACGCCGCCGACGACGTCGTCACGCCGCGCCACCTGGTGGCCTGCCGCGACGCGCTCGCCGCCGTGCCGGACGCCGACGTGGCGTTCCCGCGCGTCACCCTCATCGGCCCGGACGGCGAGGTCGTGGGCCACATGGACGACGAGGACATCACCCTGCGGGGGCTCTCGCCCGCCCGGCGGGTCGACCTGCTGCTGCGCCGCTCCGGCTGCCAGGCGATCGCCTGGGGCGGCGTGCACCGCACCGCGGCGCTGCGGGCGCTCGGCGGGCACCCGGACTTCTTCGGCGGGGACATGGTGCTCGGCCTGCGCTCGGCCCTGCGCACCGAGTGGGTCGAGGTGCCGGAGCGGCTGTTCCTGTGCCGGCGCCACGACGCCCAGAACAGCAAGGCCGTCGGGGCGGACCCCGTGGTGCAGGCCCGCAGCTTCGACCCCGGGTTCCGCCGGCCGGTGGCGTTCCCGCAGTGGTACCTGACCCTGCGGCTGCTCACGGAGGTCGCGGCCGCACCGGCCTCCCTCGCGCAGCGCGCCGCCGCGGTCGGGGTCGTGATGCGCCGCTGGACGCTGCCGGAGTGGCGGATGCTGGCGTACGACGTCAAGCGCAACGCGATCCGGCTGCGCCGCGGCAGCTACGAGGGGGCGTACTCGGCCTCCGCGGGCTCCTGGGTCTGACCGCTCAGCGCACCGCGCCCGCGCCCGCCGCGGCGAGCAGCGCGTGCGCCGCCGACCCCTCCGGCACCGGGACCTCCACGACCGCCGACCCGGCGACCAGCCGCGCCACGACGACCCCGGCGTACCGCGGGTCGGGCCCGACGGTCAGCGCGTCCAGCCCGCCGAGCGGCACCACCGTCCGCGACGCCGAGTGCACCGGCTTCGACCCCCGCAGCACCCAGTCGTGCCGCCCGAACACCTCGAGCACCGTCCCGTCGCCCGCGAGGACGGCGCCCTGCAGCGTCGCCGGCGAGACGAGGTGCGCGAGGCGCTGGACCGTCCCGCCCGCGCGCGGCACCACCCGCTGCCGCCCGTGCCCGGCCCACGGCACCAGGTCCGGGCGGGACCGCGTGACGTCCCGGACGTCGCCCGCGATCCCGAGGTCGTCCCGCCCGAGGTCCAGGGCGTCGGCCCGCGGCCGCGCCGCCGCGAGC
>JAEWGQ010000178.1 GCA_023388235.1 Actinomycetes bacterium
GGCTGGCTCGGGGCGCTGTCGCTGCTCGGGCCGCTGGCCACGGGGGCGGCGGCGCTGGTCGCGCTGGTCGTCGGCATCGCGACGGTCCGGCAGCGGGACCGGGCCGACCGGCGCGAGCAGTGGTGGCGGCGGGCCGAGTGGGCGTTGGGGCTGACGCTGTCCGAGGACGCGCGGCACGCGAGCCGGGGCTACTCCGTGCTGGAGTTCCTCGCCCGCAGCGACCTGGCCTCCCGCGAGGAACGCCGCCTGCTGTCCGCGCTGGACGAGGTCGCCTTGAGCGCGCGGAGCGCGGCCCGGCAGGATGGCGACGGGGGGCGTCGGGGGCACGACGACGAGGAAGAGGTGGCCGGTGGACGGGATCGAGCAGGAGATCGCGGACCAGATCCGCAGGCGTGAGGCGCTCCTGAGCCATCCGCAGGTCGAGAGGTCCATCGCCCGGCTGCGGCTCGCGCTGGACGAGCGCGAGGGCGTGGAGACCCCGCAGTGGATCCGGGACCTCGCCGAGGGCGCGCTCCCGGAACGCTGACGCGCGCACGGCCCCATCGGGAGTACGGTCCCGCCGACCCCGACCCGGAGGACGCCGTGCCCGACCCGACCCCCACCGCCCCCGCCACCGCAGACGCGACCGGCGCGGGCGGCACCGGCGACCACCTGCAGCGCGGGCTGACCAACCGGCACATCCAGCTCATCGCCATCGGCGGCGCGATCGGCACCGGCCTGTTCCTGGGCTCCGGCCGCACCATCTCGCTGGCGGGGCCGTCGGTGCTGCTCGTCTACGCCGTGATCGGCTTCATGCTGTTCTTCGTCATGCGCGCCATGGGCGAGATGCTGCTGTCGAACCTGCGGTACAAGTCGTTCCGCGACATGGCGGCGGACGTGCTCGGGCCGTGGGCGGGCTTCCTCACGGGGTGGACGTACTGGTTCTGCTGGATCGTGACCGGGATCGCGGACGTCGTCGCGGTCTCCGGCTACGTGGCGTTCTGGGCGCCGGACCTGCCCCGCTGGGCCCCGGCGCTCGGCCTGGTGCTGCTGCTGCTCGCGCTGAACCTGGTGGCGGTGCGGCTGTTCGGCGAGATGGAGTTCTGGTTCGCCATCGTCAAGATCGTCGCGATCGTGGCGCTCATCGCGACGGGCGTCGTCATGGTCGCGGCCGGGTTCCGCGGGGCGGGGGGCGCGACCGCCTCGCTGGCGCACCTGTGGGACGACGGCGGGTTCTTCCCGCACGGGTTCACCGGGTTCCTCGCGGGGTTCCAGATCGCGATCTTCGCGTTCGTCGGCATCGAGCTGGTCGGGACGACCGCCGCCGAGACCCGCGACCCGGAGCGCACCCTGCCGCGCGCCATCAACGCGATCCCGGTGCGGGTGCTGCTGTTCTACCTGGGCGCCCTGGTGGTCATCATGGCCGTCACCCCGTGGCGGTCCATCGACCCGGAGGAGAGCCCGTTCGTCGCGATGTTCGCCCTGGCGGGGCTGCCGGCGGCGGCCGGGGTCATCAACCTGGTCGTCCTGACGTCCGCCGCGTCGTCGGCGAACAGCGGCATCTTCTCGACCTCGCGGATGCTCTACGGGCTCGCCGAGGACCGCGAGGCGCCCGCCGGGTTCGGGCGGCTGTCCGCGCGGCACGTCCCCGCCCGGGGCCTGGCGTTCTCGTGCGCCTGCCTGCTGCCGGGGGTGGCGCTGCTGTACGCGGGCCGCAGCGTGATCGAGGCGTTCACGCTGGTGACGACCGTCGCGACGCTGCTGTTCCTCGTGGTGTGGACGGTGATCCTCGCGTCCTACCTCGTGTACCGCCGCCGCTCCCCCGAGCTGCACGCGGTCTCGACGTTCCGGATGCCGGGCGGGCGGGTCATGTGCTGGGTGGTGCTGGCGTTCTTCGCCGCGGTCGTCGTGGTGCTGGCCCTCGACCCGGACACGCGCGCGGCCCTGCTGGTGGTGCCCGCGTGGTTCGGGGTGCTGGGCGTGGCGTGGGCCTTCCTGCGCCACCGGGTCGCCGGCCCGGCGGACGCCGCCGCGCCGGGTGCTGAGACCGGGGACGAGCGGGTCGGCGTCGCTCACTAGGATCGACGCATGTCCCGCATCCTGTCCGCGGTCGCCTGGCCCTACGCCAACGGCCCGCGCCACATCGGCCACGTCGCCGGCTTCGGCGTCCCCTCCGACGTGTTCAGCCGCTACATGCGCATGGCGGGGCACGACGTCCTCATGGTGTCCGGCACCGACGAGCACGGCACGCCGATCCTCGTGCAGGCCGAGCAGGAGGGCGTCACGCCCCAGGAGCTCGCGGACCGGTACAACCGCGTCATCGTCGAGGACCTGACGCAGCTCGGCCTGTCGTACGACCTGTTCACGCGCACCACGACCCGCAACCACTACGCCGTGGTGCAGGAGATGTTCCGCACGGTGCACAGGAACGGCTACATGGTCGAGCAGACGACCATGAACGCCATCAGCCCGTCGACCGGGCGCACGCTGCCCGACCGGTACATCGAGGGCACGTGCCCGATCTGCGGCTACGACGGCGCGCGCGGCGACCAGTGCGACAACTGCGGCAACCAGCTCGACGCGATCGAGCTGAAGAACCCGCGCAGCCGGATCAACGGCGAGACCCCGACGTTCGTCGAGTCGAACCACTTCTTCCTGGACCTGCCGGCGTTCGTCGACGCGCTCGGCGACTGGCTGCGCACCCGCACCGCGTGGCGGCCCAACGTCCTGAAGTTCTCGCTCAACCTGCTGGACGACGTGCGCCCGCGCGCGATGAGCCGCGACATCGACTGGGGCATCCCGATCCCGCTGCCGGGCTGGCAGGAGGACTCGCACAAGCGGCTGTACGTGTGGTTCGACGCCGTCATCGGGTACCTGTCCGCGTCGATCGAGTGGGCGCGCCGGTCGGGCGACCCGGAGGCCTGGCGGCAGTTCTGGACCGACCCCGAGTCGCTGTCCTACTACTTCATGGGCAAGGACAACATCACCTTCCACTCGCAGATCTGGCCGGCCGAGCTGCTCGGCTACGCCGGCGGCGGGTCGAAGGGCGGCGAGCCCGGCCCGTACGGGCGGCTGAACCTGCCGACGGAGGTCGTCTCCAGCGAGTTCCTCACGATGGAGGGCAAGCAGTTCTCGTCCTCGCGCGGCGTCGTCATCTACGTGCGCGACATGCTCAGCCGCTACCAGCCGGACGCGCTGCGGTACTACATCTCGACCGCGGGGCCGGAGAGCCAGGACGCCGACTTCACGTGGGCGGACTTCAAGCGGCGCACCAACGACGAGCTCGTCGCGGGCTGGGGCAACCTGGTCAACCGCACGGCGAGCATGATCCACAAGAACGTGGGCGCGATCCCGGAGCCGGGGCCCCGGCTCGCGGTGGACGAGGACCTGATCGCCACGACGACCACCGCGTTCGGCCGGGTCGGGGAGCTCATCGGGACGCACCGGCACCGCGCCGCGATCGGCGAGGCGATGCGGGTGGTCCAGGAGGCGAACCGCTACATCTCCGAGACCGAGCCGTGGAAGCTCAAGAACGACCCGGAGCGCCTGGGCACGGTGCTGCACACCGCCGCGCAGGCCGTGAGCGACTGCAACACCCTGCTGTCGCCGTTCCTGCCGCACTCGGCGCAGAAGGTGCACCAGGCGCTGGGCGGCACGGGCCAGTTCTCCCCGCTGCCCCGCATCGACGAGGTGACGGACCTGGACGACGCCTCGCGGCGCTACCCGGTCATCACCGGCGACTACCGCCGGGGCGAGACGCTGGCGGCCTGGCAGCCGGCGCCGATCGTCCCCGGCACCCCGGTCGCGAAGCCGGAGCCGGTGTTCACGAAGCTCGACGACGCGATCGTCGAGGAGGAGCTCGACCGCCTGCGGCAGGGCTGAGTGGGCCGCTCGCGCAGCCGGGACCGGGGCTGGCCGCCGCTGCCGGACGCGCTGCCCGTCGCGGTGGTCGACGACCACACGCACCTGGAGTCGGTGCTGGCGTTCGAGGCCCCGGCGGGGTCCGACCCGGCCGCGCCGGCGCCGGGCGGGCTGGACGACCACCTGGACCGGTCGGCGGCCGTCGGGGTGCCCCGCATGGTGCAGGTGGGGTGCGACCTGGACGCCGTCGCGTGGACGGACGCGGTGCTCGCGGTGGACGCGGGCGCGGCGGCGACCGGCCCGGTGCCGCAGCGTCCCGGGCGCCGCGCGCTGCTCGGGGCCGTCGCCGTCCACCCGAACGAGGCCGTCCTGCACGCCGGCGTCCGCGAGGTCGCCCCGGACGGGCTCGAGCCCGACCCGCAGCCGCGGCACGAGGTCGCGCTGGACGACGCGCTCGCGCGGGTCGCGGAGGTCGCCCGCCGCAACGACCGCGTCCGGGCGGTCGGGGAGACCGGCCTCGACTTCTTCCGGGCCGGACCGCGCGGCCGGGAGGTGCAGCGCGAGGCGTTCCGCGCGCACGTCGCGCTCGCCAAGGAGCTCGGCCTCGCCCTGCAGATCCACGACCGCGACGCCCACGAGGACGTCGTCGAGGTGCTGCTGCGCGACGGCGCGCCGGAGCGGACGGTCTTCCACTGCTTCTCCGGGGGGCCCGCGCTCGCGGAGGTCTGCGCGCGGGAGGGCTGGTTCTGCTCGTTCGCCGGTCCGCTGACCTACCCGGCCAACACGGACCTGCGGGCCGCGCTGGCGCTGCTCCCGGCCGACCTGGTGCTTGTCGAGACGGACGCGCCGTACCTCACGCCGCACCCGCTGCGCGGCCGGCCGAACGCGCCCTACCTGGTGCCGCACACGGTCCGGCGGCTGGCCGAGGAGCGCGGCGCCGGCCTGGCGGAGACGTGCGCGGCCCTCGCGGCGACGGCGGAGCGCGTGTACGGCACCTGGTGACCCCGGCGCGGCCGGACGCCCGTCCGGGTGGGTCCGGGACCTGGTCCCTTTCGCTGCCGGTCACGAATCGGTTACGGTCGGGTGGCTGTCCCGGCGGGAGTCCCTCCCTCCCGCCGTCCCGACCCGCAGGAGCCCCCCGCGTGCGTGCGCCCGACCCGACCTCGCCCGTCGCCGACGACGGCAGCGAGCAGCCCCCCGTCACCGCCGCCGCGACCCGTCGTGCGGGTGCCCGGCGGTCCCGCCTGCTCCGCCTCGGCGCCCAGGGCGCCGCGCTGCTGCTCGTGGCGGGCGCGACGACGGCCTTCGCGGGGCTGCACAAGACCGTCACGGTCGAGGTCGACGGCGAGCCGGTCGAGGTGAGCGCGTTCGGCCGCACCGTCGGCCAGGTGCTCGCGGGCAGCGACATCGCCGTGGGCGAGCACGACCTCGTCGCGCCGGCGCTGGGCGACCCCGTGGCGGACGGCTCGCAGATCGTGGTCCGGCACGGCCGGGAGCTGGACGTCGAGGTGGACGGGCAGCAGCGCACGGTCTGGACCACCGCGCTCACCGTCGGCGAGGCCGTCGAGGGCCTGGGCCTGCGGTCCGGGGACGCGCTGCTGTCGGCGTCCCGGTCGTCGTCGCTCCAGCGCGGGGACGTGCTGCGGGTGTCGACGCAGAAGACGATCCACCTCGCGGTGGACGGCCAGGTGGTGGACGGGGTGACGAGCGCGGGGACCGTCCGCGACGCCCTGCGCGAGATCGGCCTGGTGCTCAACGAGGGCGACCGGGTGTCGGTGCCGCTCGACGCCACCGCCACCGACGGCCTCGTGGTCCTCGTGACCCGGGCCGCGACGACCGGCGAGCGCGTGGACGAGGTCGTCCCGTTCGCCGAGCAGGAGGTCGAGGACCCCACGCTCGTCACCGGCACCCGCGTCGTCGCCACGAAGGGCCGGACCGGCGTCCGCACGACGACGTACGCGACCGCGACGGTCGGCGGGGCGGTCGTCGACCGCCAGGTCGTGGCGTCCGCGGTCACGGTGGAGCCCGTGACCCAGGTCGTCCGGGTCGGCACGCAGGAGCTCGTGTCCGGCGTGGACGTCACCGTCACCCCGGGCAGCGCCCAGGAGGTCGGCAAGCAGCTCGCCGCCGAGCGCGGCTGGGGCGACGACCAGTTCGCGTGCCTGGTGCAGCTCTGGGACCGCGAGAGCGGCTGGCGCACCGACGCGGAGAACCGCTCGTCGGGCGCCTACGGCATCCCGCAGGCCCTCCCGGGCTCCAAGATGGCCAGCATCGCGGCCGACTGGCGGACGAACCCGGCCACCCAGATCACCTGGGGCCTGAACTACGTCGCGGGGCGCTACTCGACCCCGTGCGGCGCCTGGTCGGCGTTCCAGTCCAAGGGCTGGTACTGACGCCGCCGCGCCGGGGGCACTTGGCAGAGGATCACGAATGGGTTACGGTCGCGTGTCGTCCGTGACAGCCCGGCATCCCGGGGTCCGGACACCAGGTCCCTCGGGAAGACGGGGGGACTGACCGCCGGATCGTGGATCCGGGACCGTCGGGTGCGGCACTCCCCTCCGGGTGCCGCCGCCGCCACGGGGACTCGTCCCCCGGCACCGTCGGGCGGCGCCGCACCGGCGTCGCGCCCCGCTCCCCGTGCCCGGGACCGTCGTCGTCTGGACCCACGTGACCTCTCTGCTCCGCCGTGCCCGCACGCGCCTCGCCGCCGCGCCCGCCACCCTGCGCTCCCGCATCGTCCGCAACACCACGGATCCCGGGGACGCCCCCGCCGGGTCCCCGTCCGCCGAGCGCCGGTCACGCCGGGGCCGCGTGCGCCTGGTCGGCGCCGCGACCGCCGTGGTCGTCCTCGCCACCGGCGGCGTCGCCGTCGCCGACGCGCACAAGACCGTGACCCTCGACGTCGACGGCATCGCCACGACCGTGTCCACGTTCTCCGGCAGCGTCGAGGGCCTCCTCGACGAGCAGCAGCTGGAGCTCGGGGAGCGCGACACCGTCAGCCCGTCCGGCGCCCTGCGCGACGGCGTGGACGTCGTCGTGCGGCACGCGCGCCAGGTGACCGTGCAGACCGACGGCCAGGAGGAGACGGTCTGGACGACCGCCCTCACGGCCGACGAGGCGCTGCA
This sequence comes from Actinomycetes bacterium, assembly GCA_023388235.1. Lineage (GTDB taxonomy): Bacteria > Actinomycetota > Actinomycetes > Actinomycetales > Cellulomonadaceae > Cellulomonas. The sequence continues at coordinate 6,966 of JAEWGQ010000178.1, forward strand.
GATGCTGGCCACCCGCGGCGACGACGTGCGCCTCGTCGCCTCCCGCTCCACCGCCGGCGGCCGCCCGGACCTGTCGCTCGAGCTCACGCTCGACGGCCCGGCCGACGTGGTCGTCGACGGCGCCACGCTCACCGTCCCGGACGGCAGCACCACCGTCGCCGACGCCCTGGACCGCCTGGGCGTCGCGCTCACCCCGCTGGACCGCGTCAGCGTGCAGCACCAGGGCGGGCGCGTCACGGTCGTGGTGAACCGCGTCGTCGTGCAGGACGTGACGACGACCCACGAGGTGCCGTTCGGCGCGACCGAGCAGAACGACCCGTCGCTCTACGTGGGGCAGTCGACCGTGACCACCGCCGGCGTCCCCGGCGTGCGCACCGTCGTCGAGCGGGTCACCACCGTCGACGGCCAGGAGACCGCGCGCGAGCTGCTGTCGGACGGCGTCACCCAGGCGCCGGTCGACCAGGTCACGAACGTCGGCACCGCCAAGAAGCCCGCCGCGAAGGCCCCGGCCACCGGCAGCACCGCCCCCGCGGGCGGCGGCACCCCGGCGGTCGGCGGCGGCGACGCGGCCGGCCTGAACTGGGGCGCCCTCGCCAAGTGCGAGTCCGGCGGCAACCCGACGTCCGTGTCGGGCAGCGGCAAGTACTACGGCCTCTACCAGTTCTCGGTGTCCACCTGGGCCGCCGTCGGCGGGTCCGGCCTGCCCTCGGAGGCCTCGGCCGACGAGCAGACCGCCCGCGCGCAGATGCTCTACAACCGCTCCGGTGCCGGCCAGTGGCCGCACTGCGGGCCCCGGCTGTTCTCCTGAGCAGCCGGCGCGGGCACGACCCGCGCGCAGGCGGCCGGTAGGCTCGCCCGCATGTCCACCAGCAACGGCCCCGTCGCACCCGCGGCGGGGCCGTTGCTCGGTCCGGCCGAGATCCGCGCCCTCGCCGAGCGCGCCGGCATCCGCCCGACCAAGACCCTGGGCCAGAACTTCGTCCTCGACGGCGGCACCGTCCGCAAGATCGTGCGCCAGGCCGACGTCGTCGCCGGCGAGCGGGTCGTCGAGGTCGGGCCGGGGCTCGGGTCGCTCACGCTCGGGCTGCTCGAGGCCGGCGCCGACGTCGTCGCGGTCGAGATCGACCCCGTGCTCGCGGGGCTGCTGCCGCAGACGGTGGCACGGCACGTCCCCGGGGCGCGCGTGGACGTCGTGGACCTGCCCGACGTGGTGCCCGGCGCGCCCGCGCCGCCGCCCGCGGACCCGTCGCTCACGGTGGTGCGCGGCGACGCCCTCGACGTGCGCGCGCTGCCGGGCCGGCCGCCCACCGCGCTCGTCGCCAACCTGCCGTACAACGTCTCCGTCCCGGTGCTGCTCACCTTCCTCGAGCGGTTCCCCACCCTCGAGCGGGTGCTCGTCATGGTGCAGGCCGAGGTCGCCGACCGGCTCGCCGCACCCCCCGGCAGCCGCACGTACGGGGTGCCGTCCGCGAAGGCCGCCTGGTACGCGTCCGCCCGCCGGACGGCCACGGTCGGCCGGTCCGTGTTCTGGCCGGCGCCGAACGTGGACTCCGCGCTCGTGCGGCTCGACCGCCGCGACCCGCCCGCCACGACCGCCACCCGCGAGCAGGTGTTCGCTGTCGTGGACGCCGCGTTCGCCCAGCGCCGCAAGATGCTCCGCTCCGCCCTCGCCCCGCTGCTCGGCGGCTCGGAGGCGGCGGTCCGCGCCCTGGAGGCGGCGGGCGTCGACCCGCAGGCCCGCGGCGAGGCGCTGGACGTCGCGGCCCTGGCCCGGGTGGCCGAGCACCTGCCCGGCGCGTGAGCCCCGCGGCCCCGGGGACCCCGCGACGACCGCGCGCGGACCTGGCACAGTGGGGCGGGTGACCGACCTGCGCCTCGCCCCCCGCACCGGCCGCGAGGTCCGCGTGCGGGCCCCGGGCAAGGTGAATCTGTCCCTGCGCGTCGGCCCCCGGCGCGGCGACGGGTACCACCCGCTCGCCACGGTGTTCCAGGCGGTGTCGCTCTACGAGGACGTCGTGGCCTCCGCGTCGCCGGACCTGCGCGTCACCGTCTCCGGGCCGCAGGCCGACCTCGTGCCGACGGACGACAGCAACCTGGCCCTGCGCGCCGCCCGCGCGCTCGCCGCCCGCACCGGCCTGGACGAGGGCGTGCACCTGCACCTGCACAAGGGCGTCCCCGTCGCGGGCGGCATGGCCGGCGGCTCGGCGGACGCGGCGGCGGCCCTGCTCGCGTGCGACGCGTTCTGGGGCACCGCGCTGCCCCGGGAGGAGCTGCACGAGATCGCTGCCGAGCTCGGGTCGGACGTGCCGTTCCTGCTGATGGGGCAGACCGCCGTCGGGTCGGGCCGCGGCGACCTGCTGACCGCCGCGCTGAGCCGCGGGGAGTACCACTGGGCCTTCGGCGTGCGGGACACCGGGCTGTCCACCGCGCGCGTCTACGCGGAGTTCGACGACCTGGCCGCCGGGCGGCCCGAGCCCGCCGCCGACGGCGACGTCGCCCTGCTCCAGGCGCTGCGCGCCGGGGACGCGCCCGCCGTCGGCGCGCTGCTGCACAACGACCTGCAGGACGCCGCCGTCGAGCTCGCGCCCGGCCTGGTCGAGACGCTGTCGGTCGCCGAGGACGCCGGCGCGCTCGGCGTCGTCGTGTCCGGCTCGGGGCCGACCGTCGCGGCGCTCGCCCGGAGCCGGCAGCACGCGCTCGTCATCGCCGCCGCCATGACCGCCGCGGGCGTCGCCGACTCCGTGCTCACCGCGTCCGGCCCCGTGCCGGGCGCCCGGCTCGTCGCCGGGTCCGACGTGCTGTGACCCGTCAGTCGCGCCGCACGTCGCCCGAGCCCGAGATCTGCCGGCTCACCTCGGGGTCGCCGGAGTAGGTGACGGTGCCGGAGCCGCTGATCTCCACCGCGAGCCGCCGCAGCACGTCCACGTCCACCTCGCCGGAGCCCTCGATCGACACGTCGGCCTCCTGCGCGCGCAGGTCGCCGAGGTCGACGTCCCCCGAGCCCTCGATGCCCACCGCGACCGACGCGGCGCTGCCGGACAGGTCGACGTCGCCGGACCCCTCGACCGAGACGCGGACGCTGGTGGCGTCGAGCCCGCCGAGCTCCACGTCGCCCGAGCCCTCGACGAGCACCCGCAGGTCCGCGCCCGTGACCCCGTGCCCGCGGACGTCGCCCGACCCGGACACCGCCAGGTCGCTCAGCTCGCCGAGGACGAGCTCGTAGCGGATCTCGCCGGTCCGCGCGCCCACGCCGCCGCGCGCGTCGAGCACCAGCACCCCGTCCCGCACCTCGGAGACCAGGCGGTCGTGCGTCCGCGACCCCGCGGTGACGCGCAGCGACGGGCTGTCGCCGCGGCGCACCGTGAGCTCGCCCGACGTCGAGAGCTCGACGGCGTGCACGTCGGTGATGTCGACGTCGCGGGTCTCGGCCGGCCCGGCCGGCTCCATGACGCACCCCGTGAGCCCGAGCGCACCGAGCACCCCGACCGCCGTCGCACCCGCCACCGTGCTCGTCCGCCTCGCCATCGTCCGTCTCCTCCGCCGGGGCGCGGGGCTGTCCCGCACCTCACGGCCAGCCTGGCAGCACCGCGCGGCCGTGCGCATCGGTGACGACCCCCACGGCACCCTGAGCGGGACCCTGACCGGGTCCCGGCGCAGGTCAGGCCAGGCGGGTGAGCCCGCGGCGCAGGCCGCGCACGGCCTGGGCGATCCGCTGCTCGTTCTCGATCAGCGCGAAACGCACGTGCCCGTCGCCGCCCGGGCCGAAACCGACGCCGGGCGACACCGCGACGTCGCAGTCCCGCACCAGCAGCTCGGCGAACTCGATCGACCCCAGGTCCCGGTACGGCTCCGGGATCCGCGCCCACGCGAACATCGTCCCGCGCGGCCGCAGGATGTCCCACCCGATCCGGCCCAGGCCGTCGACCAGGGCGTTGCGGCGCGACTCGTACACGGCGGACAGCTCCGCCGGGTAGTCCAGCGCCTCGTTGAGGGTCACGGTCGCGGCGATCTGGATGGGCTGGAACGTGCCGTAGTCGAGGTACGACTTCAGCTTCGCCAGCGCCCCGACCACGTCGGACCGCCCGACCAGGAACGCCACGCGCCACCCGGCCATCGAGTAGGACTTCGTCATCGAGTACAGCTCGACCGCCACCTCGGTCGCCCCGGTGCACTGCATGATCGACGGCGGCGTCCACCCGTCGAAGCACATGTCGGCGTACGCGAGGTCGTGCACCAGGACGACGTCGCGCTCGCGGGCCCAGTCGACCAGGCGCTGGAGGTCGTGCAGCTCCACCGTGGTCGTCGTCGGGTTGTGCGGGAACGACAGCACCACGACGCGCGGCTTCGGCCAGCCGAGGTCCCACGCCTCCATGATCCGGTCGACGTACCCCGCGCCGTCCGTCCCGTCCCCGATCGGGACCTGCCGGGCGTCGGCGCCCGCGAAGTACGGGCCCCAGATGTGGATCGGGTACGACGGGGTCGGCACCAGCGCGGCGTCCCCGGGCTGCAGCAGCACCCACATGAGGTGGCTGAATCCCTCCTTGGCGCCGATGGTCGACAGCACCTGCGTCTCCGGGTCCAGCGTCACGCCGAACCGCCGCTGGTACAGCTCGGCCACCGCCTGGCGCAGCTTCGGGATGCCGCGCGACGCGGAGTAGCGGTGGTTGCGGGAGTTGTGCGCGGCCTCGGCCAGCTTCTCGACCGCGATCTGCGGGCTGGGCAGGTCCGGGTTGCCGAACCCCAGGTCGACGACGTCGCGGCCGGCCCGGCGGGCCTCGACCTTGAGCGCGTCGATGATCGTGAAGACGTACGGCGGCAGGCCCGGGATGCGGCGGAACTCCATCCGCCCACGCTAGCGGCGCGGCGGTCCCCCGGGGAGGCCGACGCGGCCGGCGGCGTCCAGCAGGCGGCGCTCGATCTCACCGGCCACCTCGCCCGCCGTGCGGCCGTCCGTCGGCACCCGCAGGGTCGCGACGGCCTCGTACGTGGCGCGGCGCTGCGCCATGAGGTCGGCCCAGCGCCGGCGCGGGTCGCCCTGCAGCAGGGGGCGGGACGCGTCCAGGCCGACGCGCGGCGCGGCGTGCTCGAGGCTCACGTCCAGGAACACCACGACCCCGCCGTCCGCCGCGTACGCCGCGAGGTCGCGCCGGGTGTCCTCGCGCAGGACGGCCCCGCCGCCCAGCGCCAGCACGCCCCGGTGCTCCGCGAGCGCCGCCGCGACGGCCTCGTGCTCCAGCGCGCGGAAGGCCTCCTCGCCGCGGGTGCGGAAGATCTCGGCGACGTCCGCGCCCACCCGCTCCTCGACGTCCGCGTCGGTGTCGCGCAGGCCGACCGCCCACCGCCGGGCGAGCGCCCGGCCCACCGTCGTCTTGCCGGAGCCCATCGGCCCGCACAGCACCACGAGCGGCCCGTGGGCGGGCAGCGGCGGCCGCGCCCCGGGGTCCGGGGCGGCGTGCGGGGCGGGGCGGGGCGTCATCGGCGGCGAGCGTACCAACGCCC
>JAEWGQ010000255.1 GCA_023388235.1 Actinomycetes bacterium
CGCCCGGGCGACGCGCGGCCTGCGCCGCGTGCTCACCACCGTCGCCACCGAGCCCGGGGCGGACGGACCCCGCGCGGTGCGCGCGTTCGCCGAGGGGTACCTGCTCGCGGCCTACCGCGTGCAGCGCATCGGCGCGCCGGCCCCCGAGAAGGAGCGTCCCGCCACCGGCCTCGTGGTCGTCGGCCGGGACGGCGTCCGCGCGCAGGCCGCGCTGGACGAGGCCGTGCGCGGCGCGACCGCGACCTGGCTCGTCCGCGACCTCGCGAACACCCCGTCGAGCACCAAGGACCCGGCCTGGTTCGCCGACCGCGCGACCGAGCTCGCGCGCGCCGCGGGCCTCGCCGTCGAGGTGCTCGGCCCGCGGGAGCTCGCGGCCCAGGGCTTCGGCGGCATCCTCGCCGTGGGCGCCGGCTCCGCGTCGACCCCGCGGCTGGTCCGCGTGTCCTGGACCCCGCCCGCCGAGGACGCCGCCCGCCGGCCCCGGCACGTCGTCGTGGTCGGCAAGGGCATCACCTACGACACCGGCGGCCTGTCCATCAAGCCGCGCGAGGCCATGGTCCCGATGAAGACGGACATGGCCGGCGCCGCGGTGGCGCTCGCCACCGTGCTCGGGGCCGCCGCCGCGCAGGTCCCGCACCGCGTGACCGCCGTGCTCCCGCTCGCCGAGAACCACGTCGGCGCCGCCTCGTACCGCCCCGGCGACGTGCTCACCCTGTGGGGCGGGCGCACCGTCGAGATCGCGAACACCGACGCCGAGGGCCGCCTCGTGCTCGGGGACGCCCTGGCCTGGGCCGACGGCACGCTCGACCCCGACGTGCTGCTCGACGTCGCGACGCTCACCGGGGCCGCGAGCCTGGGGCTCGGCAAGCAGCACGCCGCCCTCTACGCCACCGACCCGCGCCTCACGGCCGCGCTCGAGGCGGCGGCCGCGGAGTCCGGCGAACCGGTCTGGGCGATGCCGCTGGTCGAGGACTACGGCGACGCCGTGCGGTCCACCGTGGCGGACCTGCGGCACGTGCCGCAGGACCGCGCGTACGGCGGCGGCTCGATCACCGCGGCGCTGTTCCTGCGGGAGTTCGTCGGGTCCCGGACGTGGGCGCACCTCGACATCGCCGGGCCCGCGCGCGCGACCGCCGACAAGCACGAGGTCACCGAGGGCGCCACGGGGTACGGGGCGCGGCTGCTGCTGCGCTACCTCGCCTCGCTGCGCTGACGGCGGGGGCCCCGCCGGGCGTCGCCTCGCCGGGCGTCCTGCCTGCGGTGACGCCCCCGGGCCGCGCTCAGCGGCGGACGGCCACCAGCAGCCCGTCGCCGACCGGCAGCAGCGCCGGGCGCAGCCGCTCGTCGTCCCGCACCCGCCGGCCGGTCTCCCGGACGATCGTCGTGGCCTCGTCCCGGCGCGCGGGGTCGGCCACCCGGTCGTGCCACAGCGCGTCGTCGACCGCCAGCACCCCGCCGGGGCGCAGCAGCCGGACGGCCTGCTCGACGTAGGCCGGGTAGCCCTCGATGTCGGCGTCGACGAACACGAGGTCGTACGCCCCGTCGGTCAGCCGGGGGAGCACGTCGAGCGCGCGGCCGGAGATGGTCCGCGTGCGGGCCGGGCGCACGCCCTCCTCGGCGAACGCCTGCTTCGCCGCCCGCTGGTGCTCGACCTCGACGTCGATCGTGGTCAGCACGCCGTCCGACGGCATCCCGCGCAGCAGGTGCAGCCCGCTCACGCCGGCGCCGGTGCCGACCTCCACGACCGCCCGGGCGCGCGCCGCGGCGGCGAGCACGGTCAGCGCCGCGCCCGTGCCGGGCTGGACCGGGGTGCAGCCGAGCTCCCCGGCACGGTCCCGCGCGCGCAGCAGGGTGTCGTCCTCGGGGGCGAAGCCCTCCGCGTAGACCCAGCTGGCGGCCTTGTCGGTGGCGATGGTGTCCTCCCGGACGTCAGGGTGCGGCATGTCGGCGCAGGCCAGCCTAGTGCGCCCCGCGGCCCCGCGACGGGCGGCGCCCCGGCGGGTGCGCGGTCCGTCCCCGGCGGGGAACTGGGCGGACCCTGTGCGCGTTGTGGGGAGGAAGGGACGGCACCGGTTCGCACCGGGGCCCGCGCCCTGGGACACTGTGTCCCTGGGACCACGCGCCGCGTCCGCGGCCCCCGACACGAAGGACCTGGATGGCGAACTCGGTGCCCGAGCCGGACTGGCAGCCCCCCACCTGGGAGGCGATCGTCCGGGAGCACTCGGCGCGCGTCTACCGCCTGGCGTACCGCCTCACGGGGAACCGGCACGACGCCGAGGACCTGACGCAGGAGGTCTTCGTGCGGGTGTTCCGGTCCCTGTCGACCTACACCCCCGGCACGTTCGAGGGCTGGCTGCACCGCATCACCACGAACCTGTTCCTCGACCAGGCGCGCCGCCGCCAGCGCATCCGGATGGACGCGATGGGCGAGGACGGGGACCGGTACCCCGCGACCGGGGCCGGGCCGGAGCGCGCGTTCGAGCACGACAACCTCGACGTGGACGTGCAGCGGGCGCTCGACGAGCTGCCGCCGGAATACCGCGCCGCCGTCGTGCTGTGCGACATCGAGGGCCTGTCGTACGAGGAGATCGCGGTCACCCTCGGGATCAAGCTCGGCACGGTCCGCTCCCGCATCCACCGGGCCCGCGCGCGGCTCCGGGTGGCGCTCGAGCACCGCGCCCCCGCCGCGGCGCGCGCCGCGGACCACGAGGTGACCGCCGCGGGGGTCCGGTGAACGGGCACCTCGGCGACCGGGTGAGCGCCCTCGTCGACGGCCAGCTCGGGCCGGCCGCGACCGAGCGCGCGCTCGCCCACGTCACGGGGTGCCCCCGGTGC
>JAEWGQ010000261.1 GCA_023388235.1 Actinomycetes bacterium
CCGCCCGGCCGGTCGAGCTGCGCGGCGTCGGCCGCACCTTCCCCACCCCCGCCGGCCCGCGGACCGTGCTGGCCGGCGTGGACCTCACGGTCGCGGCCGGCGAGGTCGTCGCCGTCATCGGCTCGTCCGGCTGCGGCAAGTCCACGCTGCTGCGGCAGGTGGCCGGCCTGGACGCCCCGGACGCCGGCACGGTCCTGCTCGGCGGCACCCCCGTGACCCCGTTCGACCCGCGCACCGCGGTGGCGTTCCAGGAGCCGCGGCTGCTCCCCTGGCGCACGCTCGCGCAGAACGTCCGCCTCGGCGTCCCCCGCGGCACGCCCCGGGCGCAGGCCCGCGCGCAGGTCGCCACCCTGCTGGACCTCGTCGGCCTCACCGGGTCGGCGGACCTGCGCCCGCGCCAGGTGTCCGGCGGCATGGCGCAGCGCGCCGCGCTGGCCCGGGCGCTCGCGCGCCGCCCCGGGGTGCTGCTGCTCGACGAGCCGTTCGGCGCCCTGGACGCCCTCACCCGCCTGCGGATGCAGGACCTGCTGCTCGAGGTGCACGCCGAGCGGCCGACGACGGTGCTGCTGGTGACGCACGACGTCGAGGAGGCGCTGTACCTGGCGGACCGCGTGGTGCTGCTGGGGGCGCCCGGCGCCACCGGCACGTCCGTGCGGTCCGTCCTCACGGTGCCCGGCGACCGGCCCCGGGACCGCGCGGACGCCCGCCTGGCCGAGCTGCGCGCCGAGCTGCTCGACGGGCTCGGCGTCCCGACCCACCACCACGTGCACGACCCCGACCTGCACCACTCGATCTGACCCGCCCGACCCCGGGCCACCACCACAGGAGACGACATGACCGCACGCACGCGCGCACGCCGCCCGATCGCGCTGGGCGCCGCCGCCCTCGCCGCGACCCTCCTGCTCGGCGGGTGCGTCGCCGGCGAGGGCTCGGCGCAGGCCGCGGACCCCGGCACGGACGACGGCGCCGGCTGGAGCGCCGACACCCTCACGCTCGACTTCGCGACGTACAACCCGCTCAGCCTGGTCATCAAGGACCAGGGCTGGATCGAGGACGCCCTCGGCGACGACGTCACCGTCGAGTGGGTGCAGTCCGCCGGCTCCAACAAGGCCAACGAGGCGCTGCGCGCCGGCGCCGTCGACGTCGGCTCCACCGCCGGCTCGGCCGCCCTGCTCGCCCGGGCGAACGGGTCCCCGATCCGCACGATCGACGTGTACTCGCAGCCCGAGTGGGCCGCGCTCGTCGTGCCCGCCGGGTCGGACATCACGTCCGTCGCGGACCTCGCCGGCCGGTCGGTCGCCGCCACCAAGGGCACCGACCCGTACTTCTTCCTGCTGCAGGCGCTCGACGCCGCGGGCGTCGACCCGGCGGACGTCGAGGTGCAGAACCTGCAGCACGCCGACGGCAAGGCCGCGCTCGAGAACGGCTCGGTCGACGCGTGGTCCGGCCTGGACCCGCTGATGGCGGCGAGCGAGGCGGACGCCGGCTCGACGCTGCTGTACCGCAACGTCGACTTCAACACGTACGGGTTCCTCAACGCGACGCAGGAGTTCCTCGACGCCAGCCCGGACCTCGCGCAGGTCGTGGTGGACGCCTACGAGAAGGCCCGGGCGTGGGCGCAGGAGCACCCCGACGAGGTCGCGGCCGTCCTGGCCGAGGTCGCCGGCATCGACCCGGCCGTCGCGCAGAAGGTCATCACGGAGCGCACGACGCTGGACATCGACCCGGTGCCCGGCGACGCCCAGCGCGACGTGCTCGACGTGGTCGGCCCGATCTTCGTGGAGTCGGGCGACGTGGCGTCGCAGGACCTCATCGACACCGCGCTGGACGAGCTGTTCGACCCGACGTTCGCCGAGGCCGCCGACCCGGCGTCCCTGGCGGACTGAGCGCGGGCCGGGGCGGAGGGGACGGATCATGTCGCTGGGACTGGGGACGGTCGTGGGGTCCGCCGCGCCCGTGACCGACGCGCGGGGCCGCCTGCGGCCGGGGCTCAACCCGTTCCGCGCGGCGCCCGCGGCGCGGCCCGGCGGCGGTCCGCTGCGCCGCCGGCCGGTGCGGGTCGCGGTCGGGCTGGTGCTGCCGGTGCTGCTGCTGGTCGTCTGGCAGTGGGTGACCAGCACCGGCCGGGTCGCGCCGTACCAGCTGCCCGGCCCGTCCTCGGTGTGGACCGCCGCCGTCGACCTCGCGGACCGCGGGCTGCTCGGCCCGTACCTCGCGATCTCGGCCCAGCGGGTGCTGCTCGGGTTCGCCGCCGGCGCGGCGCTCGGCCTCGCGGTCGGGTCCGTCGTGGGGCTGTCCCGGGTGGCGGGGGCGCTGCTGGAGCCGGTGCTCGGCGCCGTCCGGGCGGTGCCCTCGCTGGCGTGGGTGCCGCTGCTGATCCTCTGGATGAAGCTCGGCGAGGAGTCCAAGGTCACGCTCGTCGCGATCGGCGCGTTCTTCCCCGTGTACACGACGGTGGTCGCGGCCCTGCGGCACGTCGACGCGCACCTGGTGGAGGCCGGGCGGGCGTACGGGCTGCGCGGCCCGCGCCTGCTCGCCGGGGTGCAGCTCCCGGCGGCGCTGCCGTCGGTGGTCGCCGGGCTGCGCCTGGCGATGGCGCAGTCGTGGCTGTTCCTCGTGGCCGCGGAGCTCATCGCGTCCTCGATGGGCCTGGGCTTCCTGCTGATGGACTCCGGCAACAACGGCCGCGTCGACCGGATGATCCTCGCGATCGTCCTGCTCGCGCTGCTGGGCAAGACGACCGACGCCCTGATCGGCCTCGCCGAGAGGTCCCTGCTGAGGAGGTGGGCGTGACCACGTTCACGGCCCTGCAGACCGAGTCCCGCACCTACCCGGCACCCGCCGGGGACTGGAACGTCGGGCCCGAGGAGCACGCCCGGCTGCTGGCGCGCGCCGCGGCCGACCCCGTGGGGTTCTGGGAGGACGCCGCGCGGCGCCTGGAGTGGGCCGAGCCCTGGCACACCGCGCACACCTGGTCCCCCGCCGCACCGGGCCCCGACGGCGGGCTGACGGTCCCGGAGGCCCAGTGGTTCGCGGGCGGCCGCCTCAACGCCGCCGTGAACTGCGTCGACCGGCACGTGGCCGCCGGCCGCGGCGACCGGGTGGCGATCCACGCCGAGGGCGAGCGCGGCGACCGCCGGTCCTACACGTACGCCGACCTGCAGCGCGAGGTGTCGCGGGCGGCGCACGCCCTCGAGGGCCTCGGGGTCGTGGCCGGCGACCGGGTGGTCGTGTACCTGCCGGTGATCGCCGAGACGGTGATCGTGACGCTGGCGATCGCCCGGATCGGTGCCGTGCACTCGCTGGTGTTCGGCGGGTTCTCCGCGGAGGCCGTGCGGTTCCGCGTCCAGGACACCGGCGCGAAGGTGCTCGTCACCAGCGACGGGCAGTTCCGCCGCGGGCAGGCCGTCGAGGTGAAGTCGGCCGCCGACGCCGCCGTCGCGGGCCTGGACCACGTGGAGCACGTGCTCGTCGTGCGGCGCACGGGGCAGGACGTCGCGTGGACGCCGGGCCGCGACGTGTGGTGGCACGACGTCGTCGACACCGCGCCGGACCACCACGAGGCGCAGGCGTTCGACGCGGAGCACCCCCTGTTCGTCATCTACACCTCCGGCACCACCGGCCGGCCCAAGGGCCTGGTGCACACGACCGGCGGCTACCTCGCGCAGGCCTCCTGGACGCACTGGGCCGTCTTCGACGCCCGGCCCGACGACGTGCACTGGTGCACCGCCGACCTCGCCTGGGTCACCGCGCACACGTACGAGATCTACGGCCCGCTGAGCAACGGCCTCACGCAGGTGATCTACGAGGGCACGCCGGACACCCCGCACCGCGAGCGCCACCTCGAGATCATCGAGCGGTACGGCGTCACCGTGTACTACACGGCGCCGACGCTGATCCGCACGTTCATGACGTGGTTCCCCGACGGGGTGCCCGACCGGTACGACCTGTCGAGCATCCGGCTGCTGGGCACCGTCGGCGAGGCGATCAACCCCGAGGCGTGGGTCTGGTTCCGGTCGCAGCTCGGGGGCGGCACCGCGCCCGTCGTGGACACCTGGTGGCAGTCGGAGACCGGCGCGGCCGTCATCGCCCCGCTGCCCGGCGTCACCACGCTGAAGCCCGGGTCCGCCACGCGGCCGCTGCCGGGGTTCTCGGTGCGCGTCGTGGACGACCACGGCGCCGACGTGCCGCGCGGCGCGGGCGGCTACCTCGTCATCGACCGGCCGTGGCCCGGGATGGCGCGCACCGTGTGGGGCGACCCGGCGCGGTACCGCGACTCGTACTGGCGGGCGTTCGCCGACCGGGGCTGCTTCCTGGCCGGCGACGGCGCGTCCTGGGACGCCGACGGCGACATCTGGCTGCTCGGCCGGGTGGACGACGTCGTGAACGTCGCCGGGCACCGGCTGTCCACCATCGAGATCGAGTCGGCGCTCGTCGCGCACCCGGCCGTCGGGGAGGCCGGCGTCGCCGGCGTCGCGGACGCCGTCGGGGGGCAGGCGGTCGCGGCCTTCGTCGTGCCGGCCGTCCCGCCGGGACCCGTGACGGACGTCGCCGCCTGGCGGGCCGCGGGCGAGGAGCTGCGCGAGGTGCTGCGCGCGCAGGTCGCCCGCGAGATCGGACCCGTCGCCAAGCCCCGCCACGTGCTCGTCGTGCCCGAGGTCCCCAAGACCCGGTCCGGCAAGATCCTGCGCCGCCTGCTGGCCGAGCTGCACGACGGCCGCCCGCTCGGCGACCGCACCTCGCTGCAGAACCCCTGGGCCGTCGACCAGATCGCCGCCCTGCTGCCCCGCCCCGTCACCCCGGCCGAGGAGGCCACGCCCGCATGACCCGCCCCGACGACCACCGCTTCGGGTTCCGCACCCGCGCCCTGCACGCCGGGGCCGTCCCCGACGCCGCGACCGGCGCCCGCGCGGTGCCGATCTACCAGACCACGTCGTTCGTGTTCCAGGACACCACCGACGCGGCGAACCTGTTCGCGCTGCAGAAGTACGGGAACATCTACTCCCGCCTCGGCAACCCGACCGTCGCGGCGCTGGAGGAGCGCATCGCCTCCCTCGAGGGCGGCATCGGCGCGGTCGCCACCGCCTCCGGCATGGCCGCGGAGTTCATCACGTTCGCCGCCCTGGTCGGCGCCGGGGACCACGTCGTCGCGTCCGCCCAGCTGTACGGCGGCACCGTCACGCAGCTCGACGTCACGCTGCGCCGGTTCGGCGTCGACACGACGTTCGTGGCCGGCACCGACCCGGCCGACTACGCCGCGGCGATCCGCCCGGAGACGAAGGTCGTCTACACCGAGGTCGTCGCGAACCCGTCCGGGGAGGTCGCCGACCTGGCCGGCCTCGCCGACGTCGCGCACGCCGCGGGCGTCCCGCTCGTCGTCGACGCCACGCTGTCCACCCCGTACCTCGTGCGGCCGATCGAGCACGGCGCGGACATCGTCATCCACTCGGCGACCAAGTTCCTGGGCGGGCACGGCACGACCCTCGGCGGCGTCGTCGTGGAGTCCGGCCGGTTCGACTGGGGCAACGGCCGGTTCCCGCAGATGACCGAGCCCGTCCCGTCCTACAACGGCGTGTCCTGGTGGCAGAACTTCGGCGAGTACGGGTTCCTCACCAAGCTCCGCTCCGAGCAGCTGCGGGACATCGGGCCGTCGCTGTCCGCGCAGTCCGCGTTCCAGCTGCTCCAGGGCGTCGAGACGCTGCCGCAGCGGCTCGACGCGCACCTCGCGAACGCCCGCGCCGTCGCGGAGTGGCTGGAGGCCGACCCCCGCGTCACCGCGGTGCACTGGGCCGGGCTGCCGTCGCACCCGCACCACGAGCGCGCCGCCCGGTACCTGCCGCTCGGCCCCGGGTCGGTGTTCGCGTTCCGCCTCGCCGCCACCCCCGACCGGGAGGGCCGCGAGGTCGGGCGCCGGTTCATCGAGCACCTGGAGCTGGCGAGCCACCTCGCGAACGTCGGGGACGCGCGCACGCTCGTCATCCACCCCGCGTCGACCACGCACCAGCAGCTGTCCACCGCGCAGCTCGCCGCCGCGGGCGTCCCGGAGGACCTGGTGCGGATCAGCGTCGGGCTGGAGGACCCCGAGGACATCCTCTGGGACCTCGACCAGGCCCTCACCGCGGCGGTGGCCCGGTGACCGCCGCCCGCACCTGGCAGGGCCCGTCCGCGCCCGAGCGCCTGTCGCTGCTGCGGCGCACCCGGTCGATCGCGATCGTCGGGGCGTCGGCCAACCCGTCCCGGGCGTCGTACTTCGTCACCACGTACCTGCGGTCCAGCGCGCCCTACGACCTGTACCTGGTGAACCCGCGCGAGACGGAGATCCTCGGGCTGCCGGTGTACCCCTCGCTCGCCGCGCTGCCCGTCGTGCCGGACCTGGTCGACGTGTTCCGCCGGCACGACGACCTGCCCACGGTGCTCGACGAGACGCTCGCCGTCGGCGCCCGGGCGCTGTGGCTGCAGCTCGGGTCCTGGCACGAGGACGTCGCGCGGCGCGCCGAGGCCGCGGGGCTGGAGGTGGTCATGGACCGGTGCGTGAAGATCGAGCACGCGCGGTTCCACGGGGGGCTGCACCTGGCCGGGTTCGACACGGGGGTGATCAGCTCGCGCCGCGCGCTGTCCTGACGCCGGGCCCGGGTGGGTCCCCGGCGCGGCGGCCGCGTCCCCCGCCCGGCGGAGGGGGTCCCCGGCCCGGCGGCTGCCGGGCGACGGGGCGTCAGCGGGCCCCGGCCACCAGCGCGGGGTCGGGGGCCGCGGCGAGCCGCCCGGTCGCCAGCGGCAGCAGGACGGAGTCCACCAGGCGCTCGGCGAACGCGGCGTCCACCGGCAGGTGCGCCACGACCTTGCGGTAGTGGATCATCGCCGGGCCGACCGCCGCGAGCATGTCGAGGTCGGCGTCCGGCGACGTCTCCCCGCGCTCCCGGGCGCGCTCCAGCACGGCCCGCATGAGCCGCACGCGGCCGGCCACGAACTGCTCGTGGAACACGGACGCGACCTCGTCGTTCTCCCGGATCGCGGTGAGCAGGCCGGACATCAGCTCGTCGTTCTTGAACCGGTGCGCCATGGTGGCGAGCCCCAGCAGGTCGGCCCGCAGGCTGCCCTCGTCGGGGACCTGGTCGATCGTCGGCTGCTTCACGCACAGCAGGCTGTCGACGGTGAGCTGCACCTTGGACGGCCACCGGCGGTAGACCGTGGACTTGCCCGCGCCCGCGCGCTCGGCGACGGCGTCCATGGTCATCGCGTCGTAGCCGCGCTCGGTGAGCAGGTCGCGCGTGGCCTGCAGGATCGCGTCGTCCTTGGCCTCGTCCCGGCGGCGACCCGGGCGGCGCCGCGGCTCGCCGGGGGCCGCGTCGTCGTCGCGCGCTGCCATGCCGGCTCCTTCCGTCGCCGCCATTGTGCCCTCGGAGCAACGCGGAACCAAATCGAGACCGGGGGGTTTCGAAACTCACCAGTCCTGGATTATGGTCGAGGCTCCGCACCCGTTCCCCCGCACACCCCCGGAGCGCACCCATGTCCGCACCCACCGCCGCGCTCACGGCGACACCCCGGCGCTGGCTCGTCCTCGCCACGGTCGCCCTCGCGCAGCTCATGGTCGTGCTCGACGCGACCATCGTGAACATCGCCATGCCGTCCGCCCAGGCCGAGCTCGGCTTCAGCGACAACGACCGGCAGTGGATCGTCACCGCCTACGCCCTCGCGTTCGGCAGCCTGCTGCTGCTCGGCGGGCGGCTGTCCGACATGCTCGGCCGGCGCCGCATGTTCCTCATCGGCCTCGTCGGGTTCGCGATCGCGTCCGCGCTCGGTGGCGCTGCCGGCACGTTCGAGCTCCTCGTCGGCGCCCGCGCGCTGCAGGGCGTGTTCGGCGCCGTCCTCGCACCCGCCGCCCTGTCCGTGCTGACCACGACGTTCACCGACCCGAAGGAGCGCGGCCGCGCGTTCGGCATCTTCGGCGCCATCGCCGGCATGGGCGGGGCCATCGGCCTGCTGCTCGGCGGCTACCTCACCGAGAACCTCGACTGGCGCTGGAACCTCTACGTCAACGTCGTCATCGCCGCCGTGGCGCTCGTCGCCGGCCTGGTGCTGCTCCCCCGCACCGGCGGGGCCGCCGGCCACCGGCTCGACGTCCCCGGCGTGCTGCTCGGGTCCGGCGGGCTGTTCGCGCTGGTCCTCGGGTTCTCCCAGGCCGAGCCGCGCGGCTGGGACGACCCCCTCACGTGGGGCCCGCTCGCCGCCTCCGTGGTGCTGCTCGCCGGCTTCGTGGCGCGCCAGCGCACCGCCGCGCACGCCGTCCTCCCGCTCGAGGTCCTGCTCGACCGCGACCGCGGGGCGTCCTACCTGTCCATCCTCGTCGCCGGGTCCGGCATGTTCGGCGTGTTCCTGTTCCTGACCTACTACCTGCAGTCGACCCTCGGGTTCACGCCCATGCAGACCGGCGTCGGGTTCCTGCCGATGGTCGTGTCGATCATCGTCACGGCGCAGGTGCAGTCGAACCTGCTGATCCCCCGGTTCGGGCCGAAGGTGCTCGTGCCGATCGGGATGCTCGTCGCGGCCACCGGGATGCTCACGTTCACCACGCTGCAGGTGGACAGCCCCTACACCCGCGTCCTGCCCGGGCTCGTGCTCATGGGCGTCGGGATGGCGTCGATCATGCCGGCGTCGTTCCAGCTCGCGACGCTCGGCGTGCCCCCGCGGCTCGCCGGGGCGGCGTCCGCGCTGGTGTCCACCAGCCAGCAGGTCGGCGGGGCCGTCGGCACCGCGCTGCTCAACACCCTGGCGGCCACCGCGGCGAGCGCCTACGTCACCGCCCACGGCCCGGCGGGGCCCCAGGTGCTCGCGGAGGCGGCGCTGCACAGCTTCGACACCGCGTACGCGTGGTCGGCCGGCATCTTCGCCGGCGGCGGGGTGCTCGCGGCCGTGCTGTTCCGCCGCCTGGGCGACCGGCGCGCCCGGGCCGCCGCCGCCGAGCCGGCCGGGGCCC
>JAEWGQ010000263.1 GCA_023388235.1 Actinomycetes bacterium
GACGCGTCCGGCGCGGTGCCCTCGGACGCCACGACCGCTGTCGCCGCGCCGGCCGCGGTGACCCCGGGAACGCCCGGCGCGCCCCGCACCGTGCTGCTCGACGCGCCCGGGTGCACCGCGTGCGGCACCTGCGTGCGGGCGTGCCCGGAGCAGGCCCTGGCGCTGGACGCGGACCCGGAGCAGGACCCGGACCGCCCGGGCCAGGTGCTCCGGCAGGACGTCGCGGCCTGCACCGGCTGCCGGCGCTGCGTGGACCTCTGCCCCGCGCACGCGCTGACCGCGGTCCCCTCCGACGGCTGGTCGGACGTGCTGTCCGGCGGGTGGCGCGACGTCGCCCGGGTCGTGACGCGGACCTGCGCGCGCTGCGGCACCGCGTTCGGCGGGTCGTCCGGGGGCGACGAGGCCGCACTGTGCCCGCCGTGCGCGTTCCGGCGCGCGCACCCGTTCGGTTCCTTGGCGCCGGCGGCAGGAGCAGGGGCCGCGCGCGGCTAGCCTGATCCGGTGCAGGTGGTCGCGGATCTGAAGCAGCTCTGGCCCCTGGTCGACTTCCGGCGGCTCCTCACGGTGCGCCTGGTCAGCCAGTGCTCGGACGGCCTGTTCCAGGCGGGCCTGGCCACGCTGTTCTTCTTCTCGCCCGAGAACGCCACGACCGCCACCGGCGTCGCCGCCGCGTTCGCGGTGCTGCTGCTCCCGTTCACGGTGGTGGGCCCGTGGGCCGGGGTGCTGCTGGACCGCTGGCGGCGCCGGCAGGTGCTGCTGGTCGGGAACCTGGTCCGGGCCGGGTTGACCGTGGTGGTCGCGCTGCTCATGGCCACGGTCGGCGTCGGCCCGGCGGTGTACGTGCTGGCGCTGGTGACGCTCTCGGTCAACCGGTTCCTGCTGTCGGCGCTGTCCGCGTCGCAGCCCCGCGTCGTCGCCGGCCCGCTGCTGCTGACCGCGAACTCCATCACCCCGACCCTCGGGACGGTCTCCGCCGGCCTGGGCGCCGGGATCGGGCTGCTGCTCGGGCTGCTGCTGCCGGACGGGCGGCCGAAGGACGTCGCGGCGCTCGGCGTCGCCGCCGCGCTGATGGGGACGGCGGCGTTCCTGGCCACGCGGATCGACCGGGACCGCCTGGGGCCGGACGCGCGCGCGGACGCCACGGCGGTGCGCCGCGCGCTGTCCGTGCTGGCGCGCGGGCTGGTCGACGGCGCCCGCTACCTGGTGCGGCGGGGCACGCCGGGCCGTGCGCTGGCGGTCATGGCGGTGCACCGGTTCCTGTACGGGGTGGTGTTCATCGCGAGCATCCTCATCTCCCGCAACCTGCTCGCCGACCCCGCGGACGCCCGCGCGGGCCTGCTGACCTTCGGGGTGGTCGCGGGCGTGACGGGCGTGGGCTTCGCGCTCGCGATCGTCGTCACCCCCGTGGTGTCGCCGCTCATCGGCCCGCACGCGTGGATCGCCACCTGCCTGCTGCTCGCCGCCGCGACGCAGGCGCTGCTGGCGTTCACCGTCGCCCGGCCCGCCGTGCTGCTCGGGTCGCTGGTGCTCGGCCTGGCGGCGCAGGGCGCGAAGATCGCCGTCGACACGATCGTGCAGAAGGACACCGCCGACGAGTACCGCGGGCGGGCGTTCGCGCTGTACGACGTCCTCTACAACGCGGCGTTCGTGGGTGCCGCGGCGCTGGCGGCCGTCGCCCTGCCGGACACGGGCTGGTCCCCGGGCGTGTTCGCGGTGCTGGCCGCGGCGTACCTGGCCGCCGCGCTGGTGTACCGGACGCGCGCGACCGAGCCGGCCGTGGTGCCCGCAGCGGCCTGACGCCGAGCGGTCCGCGGTCCGCGGCCCCGGACCCGCCGGGCGCGCGGGCCGGGCGTCAGGACCGGTGGTCCGCCCACCAGGCGAGCAGCGCCTCGCGCGCCGCGTCCTCGCCGAGCGGCCCCTGCTCCATCCGCAGCTCCAGCAGGTACCGGTAGGCCGCGCCGACCTCCCGGCCCGGCCCGATGCCCAGGGCCTCCATGATCTGCGTGCCGTCGAGGTCGGGCCGGATCGACGCCAGCTCCTCCTGCTCGCGCAGGCGCGCGATCCGCTCCTCGAGGTCGTCGTAGGCCTCCGACAGCCGGCGGGCCTTGCGCACGTTGCGGGTGGTGCAGTCCGACCGCGTCAGCCGGTGCAGGCGCTCCAGCAGCGGCCCGGCGTCGGTGACGTACCGGCGCACGGCGGAGTCCGTCCACGCGCCCTCGCCGTACCCGTGGAACCGCAGGTGCAGCTCGGTGAGCCGGGCGACCGCCTGCACCGTGGCCTTGTCGAAGTGCAGGGCCTTGAGCCGGCGCGCGACGAGCTTGGCGCCGACCACCTCGTGGTGGTGGAACGAGACGCCCCCGCCGGACTCGAACCGCCGCGTCGCCGGCTTGCCGATGTCGTGCAGCAGCGCCGCGAGACGCAGGACGAGGTCGGGGCCGGGCACCGGGCCGTCGGGGCCGGTCTCCAGCGCGATCGCCTTGTCCAGCACGGTCAGCGAGTGCTCGTAGACGTCCTTGTGCCGGTGGTGCTCGTCGATCTCCAGGCGGAGGGCGGGCAGCTCGGGCAGCACGTGCTGCGCCAGGCCGGTGTCGACCAGCACCCGCAGGCCCGGGCGGGGCTGCGGGGCGAGCAGCAGCTTCACGAGCTCGTCCCGCACCCGCTCGGCCGACACGATCGCGAGCCGGTCGGCCATGTCGGTGGCGGCCGCGAGCGCCGCCGGGTCCACCGCGAAGCCGAGCTGCGCCGCGAACCGGGCCGCGCGCATCATGCGCAGGGGGTCGTCGTCGAACGACTGCCGCGGGTCGACCGGCGTCCGCAGCACGCCCAGCGCCAGGTCCCGCAGGCCGTCGAACGGGTCGACGAACGTGAGGTCCGGCAGCCGGATCGCCATCGAGTTCACCGTGAAGTCCCGCCGCGACAGGTCGCCCTCGAGCGTGTCGCCGAAGACGACCTCGGGCTTGCGGGACGTTGGGTCGTAGGCGTCCGTGCGGTAGGTCGTGACCTCGACGACGACCTCCTCGGTCCCCCGGCGGCCGTGCCGGCGCGCGCCGATCGTGCCGAACGCGCGACCGATGTCCCAGTGCGCGTCGCCCCACGCCGCGAGGATCCGCTCGGTCTCGTCGGGCGAGGCGGACGTGGTGAAGTCGAGGTCGGCGCTCGGCCGGCCCAGGAACGCGTCCCGCACGGGACCGCCGACGAGGGCGAGCTCGTGCCCGGCCGCGCGGAACAGGTCGCCGAGCTCGAGGGCGGCGGGCGCGAGGCCCGCGATCACCCCGAGAGCGCGCTTCTGCAGCGCGACCAGCGCCTCGGCGTCGACCGCGCCGGCGGTCGGGGCCGCGGGGGCGGGGCGGGGGGTCAGGTCGTCGGACGGCACGACCCCCAAGCCTGCCAGATCACCGGGCGCTGCCGGTCGTGCACACGTCCTCCACGGCCGTTCCGGCCGGGCTGACGGGCGGAGTCGTTACAGTGGCCTGCATGCCCGAGCCCGCGAGCGCCCTGCCACCGGAGGGCGTGCCCGCCCCTCCCGGGGGCCACGCGCTGCGGATCGACCCGCGGTCGGCCCGGACCCGGCACCCGCACCTGCCCGTCGTGGAGGAGACCTCCGCGGGCGGTCTGGTGGTGCGGGTGGAGGCCGGGGTGCACCTGGCGGCGGTGATCGCGCGCCGCAACCGCGCGGGCCGGCTGGAGTGGTGCCTGCCCAAGGGACACCTCGAGGGCGACGAGACGCCCGAGCAGGCAGCGGTCCGCGAGATCGCCGAGGAGACCGGCATCACCGGCCGGATCGTGCGGCGGCTCGGCACCATCGACTACTGGTTCACGGGCGACGACCGGCGGGTGCACAAGATGGTGCACCACTACCTGCTGGGCGCCGTCGGCGGTGAGCTGACCGTCGAGGGCGACCCGGACGGCGAGGCGGAGGACGTGGCCTGGGTGCCGGTCGTCGACCTGCCCGCCCGCCTGGCGTACCCGAACGAGCGGCGACTGGCCGAGACCGCGCACGTGGTCCTGGTCGGCGAGGCATGAGGCTGGGCGGCACGGCGGCGCGGGGGCGGGCGCTGGCGGCGGCGGTGCTCGCCGGCCTGCTGGTCCTCGTGGGCACGCCCGCGCTCGCTGCCGGGCCGCAGCCCGCCGGCGGGGTCCCCGCGGCCGGCGCCCCCGCGGCCCCCGCGACGGACGCCCTGCCGGTGAGCGTCGCCGTGACCCAGGTCGCCCCGGCGGTGCTCGAACCCGGGCAGGACCTCACCGTGACGGCCACGCTGCGCAACGACGGGGACGACGTCGTCGCCGCCCCGCGCGTGTCCGTCCGCATCTACCGCTACCGCCTGTCGTCCCGCGACGAGGTGGCGCGGTGGGCCGGCAGCGGCACGTCGAGCCCGATCGGCGACGTGGCCGCGACCACCGTGCTCGACACGCCGCTCGAGCCCGGGCAGACCCAGACCGTCCAGGTGGTCGTGCCGGCCGCCGACATCGGCCTGCTGCGCACGGAGGACGCCTGGGGCCCGCGCGGCATCACGATCGACGTCGGCGACGGGTCGCGGCGGGTGGGCATCGACCGGACGTTCCTGCTGTGGGCGTCGGCCGAGCAGGTCCCGACCGCGCACGTCGGCGTGCTCGCCCCCGTCGTCGGACCGCCCACCGTCCCGGGCGCCGGGGAACCCGAGGAGCAGGACGACGCCGCGGCCGAGCCCGCCGCCACCCCCGGCCCGACCCCCGGGGAGACGCCGTCCGACGACGACGCCCTCGCGCTGGAGGACGACGAGCTGACCGCCATGACCGCGGCGGGCGGGCGGCTGACGCACCTGCTGCAGGCCACGCTCGACCACCCGGTGGTGTCCTGGGCCGTCGACCCGGCCCTCGTCGCCGCGGCCGCCGACGGGTCGCGGGCCGCGCAGTCGTGGCTCGCGGGCATGACCGACGCCGCCGCGGGGCGCGAGGTGCTGCGCCTGCCGTGGGCGGACCCCGACGTCGGCGCCATCGCGCACGCCGGCGAGGCGCGCCCCGACTCCGACCTGCTGCGGATGGCGCTCGACGTCCCGTCCGCGTCGGCGCTGCTGCCCGACGGCACCTCACCCGTGCTGTGGGCCGCCGACGACGTGCCGGACGACGTCACCGCGGCGCGCGCCGCGAGCTCCGCGCCGGGCGTGCCCCTCGTGGTCGGGGCCGACGCGATGCCGGTGCGGGGCAGCGGCACCCCGAGCGCCCCCGCGACCCTGACGACCGACGGCGGCCCGGTCACGGCGCTGGTGCCCGACGCGACGCTGGGCGAGATCCTGGCGACGCCCGCCACCGCGCAGCCCGGGGCGACCCCGGCGACGATCGCCCAGCGGGTGCTCGCCGAGACCGCCGTCCTCGCGCGGTCCGCCGACGCCGACGACACCTACGTGCTCGCCACCACCCCGCGCGACTGGGACCCGGCGACCGCGCTCGCCGGCGCGGCGCTCGGCGCCCTCGAGACCGCGCCCTGGGTCGACACGACCACCGTGGCCGAGGTGCTCGGCGCGCACGCCGCCGGGAAGGCGGACGGCGACGGTGCCGACCGCGCCGGCCTGCCCGCCTCGGAGCGCGCCGCCACGGAGCTCACCCCCGCGTGGGTCAACGCCCTGGCCGCCGACTGGCGCGCCGCGTCGGACTTCGCGAGCGTCGTCGAGGACCCGGCCGCGCTGCTCGACGGCCTCGCCGGCGACCTGGTCGCCCCGCTGGCCGTGGCCTGGCGGGCCGACCCCGAGGGCCGCGCCGCCGCCGTGGACGACGCCCGCGCCGCCGCGACCGAGCGGCAGCGGGGGCTCTCCGTCCTGCTGAACGAGCAGTTCACCGTCATCTCGTCGTCCGCGCCCATCACCGTGGCCGTCCGCAACGACCTCGACCAGGCCGCGCAGGTCCGCGTCGAGCTGCGCCCGCACAAGGGCTGCCTGGACACCACGCGCTCCGCGCTCACGACGGTGGCGCCCCGGGCCGAGACGTCGGTGACCCTGACGCTGCGGGCGACCGCCAACTGCGACGTCGACGTCGACGTGAGCCTCGTGTCCGCGAGCGGGCGCGAGCTGGCGACGCCCGCCGCGTTCTCGGCCCGCGTCGCCCCCACCATCGAGAGCGTCGGGACCATCGTCATCGGGGCCCTGCTCGCGCTCGCGCTCGCGTTCGGCATCTGGCGGACCGTGCGCCGCGGGCAGACCGCCCGGCGCGGCGCCCGGGTCGTGCCCGACGCCCCCGCCGAGGAGGACGGCGCAGGTCCCGCGGGCCCCGCCCCCGGAGGCGGCACCCCCTCGTGACGCACCCCCGACGGTGCCCGGGCGGCCCGGCGGACCGGCACCGGGGAGCGGCGCGCGTCTAGCATGACGGGGAGCCCGGGGCCGGGCGAGCGCCCGGACCGACGCACCACCGGTGGGCCGCGCCCCACCACCGACGACCGGACGGAGGACCACGTGCCGCAGGCCCGACCCGGTGAGCCCGGACGCCCCGGGACCCCCGGGGGACGACCCGGCGGCACCGTCGCCGGCCGGTACCGCCTGGACACCCCCCGGCCGCACGCGCTCCCCGGCGCCGAGCGGTGGTCCGCCACCGACCAGATCCTCGCCCGCGACGTCACCGTGACCCTCGTGACCGGCGACCGCACCTCCGCCGTCCTCGACGCCGCCCGCCGGGCCGCCCTGGTCGTCGACCCGCGGCTCGTGCGCATCCTCGACGTCGGCTCCGCGGACGGCACCGGCTACGTCGTCACCGAGGCCGTCGAGGGCCGCAGCCTCGCGACCCTCGCCGCCCGGGCGCCCCTCGGCGCCGACCAGGCGCGCGCCGTCGTCGGGGAGGCCGCCGCGGCCCTCGAGGAGGCGCGCCGCCGCGGCGTGCACCACCTCGCCCTGCGCCCCGAGTCCGTCGTGCTGACCTCCGCCAGCCGGGTCGTCGTCGACGGGCTCGCCGTCGACGGCGAGCTGCTCGGAGCCGGAAGCGGCGGGGCGCACGCCCGCAGCCGCACGGACGCCGTCGGGCTGGTGCGCGTCCTGTACGCCGCGCTCACCGGGCGGTGGCCCGCCGGGTCGGCGCCCGCGGCCGCCGCCGTGCCCACGTTCGACGAGTGGTCCGCCGGACTGGCCCGCGAGCCCGCGGGCGACGACGCTGCCGTGGACCCCGGCCTGCCCGCGGCACCCGAGCACGACGGCACCCCGCTGCCGCCGGCGGAGCTCGTCGCCGGGATCCCTGCCGACCTCGACACGCTCTGCGCCGTCACCCTCGGCCCGCACGACGACGGACCGCACAGCCCCGGCGAGCTCGTCCGCGAGCTCGAACCCTGGCGCGCCGTGCGCGCCGACGAGATCTTCCGCGCCGCGGACGCCGGCCGGTGGCCCGCGCTGCCCGGCCCCACCGGGTCCCGCGACCCGGGCAGCCGCACGACCCCAGCACCTCCGACGGGAAGCAGCCCGATGAGCGACGACCAGCAGGACCGCACGCCGACCGCGAAGGACGCGCCCGCGCCCCGCCCGGGGGCGTCGACGCCCGCCGGGACCGGTGCAGCCTCCGGTGGCGGTGCGAGCGGCGAGAGGTCACCCGTCGACGTCGGACGGCCGAGGGCGAACCAGACCGCCG
>JAEWGQ010000281.1 GCA_023388235.1 Actinomycetes bacterium
GCGAACGCCGCGGGCGCGGTGCCGAGCACGGCGTCCCCGGCCCGCAGGTCGGTCACGTCCGGCCCGACGGCCCGGACCACCCCCGCGAGGTCGCGGCCCAGCCCGTGCCGGCGGGGCGCCCGCGGGCCGAAGACCAGGCGCGCCACCGCGGGCAGGCCGGTCATCAGGTGCCAGTCCGCCATGTTCACCCCGGCGGTCGTCACCGCGACGAGGACCTGGTCCCCGGTCGGCGCCGGCGGCTCCGCCCGGTCCACCACCTGCAGCACCGACGAGTCGCCGTACCGCTCCCGCACCACCGCCCTCATCCCCGGTCTCCCTCCGGCTCGTACGCGAACACCTCGTCGATCGGCCGCCCCAGCGCCCGGGCGAGCTGGAAGGCCAGCTCGAGCGAGGGGGAGTAGCGCCCCTGCTCGACCGCGATCACGGTCTGCCGGGTGACGCCGAGCGCCGCCGCGAGCTGCGCCTGGGTCAGCCCGCGCTCGGTCCGCAGGGCGCGGATGCGGTTCGTGACCGCGGTGGGCCTCACCACGGCCCGACCCCCCGGCGGAACGCCACCAGGCGCGCGGCGGCGGACAGCACGGCCGACAGCACGAACGCGAGGTACAGGGCGTTGGCGATCCAGAACGGGTCGGCCTCGCGCAGGGCGAGCACCAGCGCGCCGACGCCGCCGAGCACGAGGAACGCCTGGCCCACGTGCTCGCCCAGCCGGGCGATCTCCCGCTCGCGCTCGTCGTGCAGGGCGCGGTCGGGGGACAGCGCGCCCAGGACGATCCCGGCGAGGATGCCGGCGGCGACAGCGGCGCCGACGGTGGCGAGCAGCGGCCCGGCGTACGCGACCTGCGTCAGGGGACCGCCGGCGGCGCGCGCCAGCACGACCGCCAGGTAGACCCCGTACCCGAGCACGGCGATCACGCCGTAGGCCCAGGTGTTCTTCTCCTGGTAGGACATGGCCCCTCCGGATGTCAAAGATGTTTGACACGTGACGGTAGGGCCGGGCGTCCGCGATGTCAAACATCTTTGACACGGCGCGGGCGTCACGGTTGTGTCACAGGTCACACCAGCCCTTGACAGGAATTCGTCCAGACGTTGTAGTTATCGGGTCCCGGCAGCGCCGCCCGGACCGTGCACGTGGAGCAAAGGAGCATCCATGCGTCTGCAGACCCGTCTCGTCGCCCTGTCCGGCGTCGCCCTGCTCGCCCTCACGGCGTGCAGCAGCGGGGGCGGTGGTGGCGGGGACGACGACACCACGATCACCGTCGCCTACCAGAAGACCGCGCAGTTCGTGCAGCTCGACGACCTGCTGAAGAAGGCCAAGGCCGAGTACGAGGCCGCGCACGAGGGCATGACCGTCGACCTCGTGGCCATCGAGGCCGAGCAGGACCAGTACTTCACCAAGCTCGCCCTGATGAACGGGTCGGCCGACACCGCGCCCGACGTCATCTACGAGGACACGTTCCAGATCCGGTCCGACGCCGCGGCGGGCTACCTGCAGCCCATCGACGAGTACGTCGAGGCGTGGGACGACTGGGAGCAGTTCCCGGAGAACGCCCGCCAGGCCGGCCTGGGCGACGACGGGTCGGTGTACGGCGTCTCGATGGGCACCGACACCCGCGGCCTGTACTACAACAAGGAGCTGTTCGCGCAGGCCGGGCTGCCGGCGGACTGGCAGCCCGAGACCTGGGACGACGTCCTGTCGGCCGCGCGCACCGTCAAGGAGAAGCTGCCCGACGTCACGCCGATCAACGTCTACGCCGGCAAGGCGGCCGGCGAGGCGACCACCATGCAGGGCTTCGAGATGCTGCTGTACGGCACGGGCGACGAGCTCTACGACGCCGACAGCCAGAAGTGGGTGACCGGCTCGCAGGGCTTCGTCGACTCGCTCGGGTTCCTCGAGACCATCTACTCGGAGGGCCTGGCGCCCTCCCTGGACGTCGCGCTGGACGCCTCCGTCGGCGCGCGCGTCGCCACCGAGCTGCTGCCGCAGGGCAAGCTCGCGATCGCGCTCGACGGGTCCTGGCTGCCCGGCGGCTGGATCAGCGGGGACAACGCCTGGCCCGAGTGGGAGCAGACGCTCGGCATGGCCGCGATGCCCACCCAGGACGGGCAGGACCCCGGCTTCACGTCGATGTCCGGCGGCTGGACCCTGGCCGTCGGCGCGCACGCCGGCGACCCGCAGGCGGCGTTCGACTTCATCGCCACCGCGCTGAACCGCGAGAACTCGCTGAAGTACGACACCGAGAACAGCCAGATCGCCGTCCGCACCGACGTCGCGGAGGACCCGGAGTACCTCGGGTACAACCCGTCGTTCGAGTTCTTCAGCTCGCTGGTCGAGCACACGCACTTCCGCCCGGCGACGCCCGACTACTCGCAGATCTCGTCGAACATCCAGGTGGCGGCGGAGTCCGTCGCGACCGGGCAGGCGACGCCCGAGGAGGCCGCCGCGCTGTACGACGAGGGCCTCGTCTCCATCGTCGGCGACGACGGCACGCAGGCCGCGGGCTGATGACGGCGATCCCCCTCGACCGGACGGCGGCGGGCGGCGGGCGACCCCGCACCCGCCGCCGGCCGGGCCGGACCGCGCTGCGGCTGGCGCCCCTGCTGCCCGCGGTCGCGCTCATGCTGGTGTTCCTGGCCGGGCCCGTGCTGTGGTCGTTCTACGGCTCGCTCACCAACCAGGCGCTCACCGGCTACCGCGCGGCCAGCCCCGAGTTCGTCGGGCTGGACAACTACACGGCCCTGCTGGCGGACGACGGGTTCTGGAAGGCCGTCGTGCTCACGGTGGTGTTCGTCGGGGCGTCCGCCGTCATCGGGCAGAACGTGCTCGGGATGGCGCTCGCGCTGCTGCTCCGGGCGGCGGCCCGGCCGCTGCGCGCCGTGGTGTCGGCCCTCGTGGTCATGGCCTGGGTGCTGCCCGAGATCGTCGCGGCGTTCGCGCTCTACGCCTTCTTCTCCACCGACGGGACCCTGAACCAGGTGCTCGCGTGGTTCGGGCTCGAGGGGCCGACGTGGCTGATCTCCGTGCCGATGCTCGCGGTGGTCCTCGCGAACATCTGGCGCGGGACCGCCTTCTCGATGATGGTCTACGGCGCCGCGCTCGCCGAGGTGCCGCCCGACGTCACCGAGGCCGCCGCCATCGACGGCGCCACCGGTCCCCAGCGGTTCTTCCGGATCACCCTGCCGATGATCCGCCGGTCCGTCTCGACCAACCTCATGCTCACGACGCTGCAGACCCTCGCGGTGTTCACGCTGATCTGGGTGATGACCGGCGGCGGGCCCGGCACGGACTCCTCGACGCTGCCCGTGCTCGCCTACCAGGAGGCGTTCAAGTTCGCCCAGGTCGGCTACGGGACGGCCATCGCCACCGTGACGCTGCTCGTCGGCGCCGTCTTCTCGATCGTGTACATCCGCGTGCTCAAGCCGGAGGTGGACTGATGGCCGCGCTCACCGCCCCCGCGGCCCCCGCCGCCGTCCCGGGCCGCCCCCGTCGCGAGCGCCGGGTGCCGTCCGTGGCCGCGCCGCGCCGGCGCACCGGCCGGGTCCTCGTCGCCGTCGCGCTGGTCGTCGTCGGCGTCGCGTTCCTCGTGCCCCTGGCGTGGATCGTGCTCGCGTCGGTCGACCCCGCCGCCACCGTGTCCGTCCGCCTGCCGGAGCGGTTCACGGGGGACAACTTCGCCGAGATCCTCACCTGGGACCAGACGTTCCGCCCGCTGTGGAACTCCACGGTGCTCTCCGGCGGGACCGCCGTCGTCACGGTGCTCGCCTCCGTGCTCGCCGCGTACCCGCTGTCCCGCTACCAGATGCGGTTCCGCAAGCCGTTCCTCTACACGATCCTGTTCGGCACCTGCCTGCCGATCACGGCGATGATGGTGCCGGTCTACGCGCTGTTCGTGAACCTCGGGCTGCTCGACTCGGTGCCCGGCACGGTGTTCTTCCTGGCCGCGACGTCGCTGCCGATGGCCATCTGGATGACGAAGAACTTCATGGACTCCGTGCCGGTGTCCTTGGAGGAGGCCGCCTGGGTCGACGGCGCGGGGTCGATGACGGCGCTGCGCCGCATCGTCGTGCCGCTGATGCGCCCGGGCATCGCCGTGGTGTTCATCTTCGTGTTCACCGGGGCGTGGGGGAACTTCTTCGTCCCGTTCGTGCTGCTGTTCTCGCCCGGCAACCAGCCCGCGGCCGTCGCGATCTACAGCTTCTTCGGCACCTACGGGACGGTCGCGTACGGCCGGCTCGCGGCGTTCTCGATCCTCTACTCCGTCCCCGTGCTGGTGCTGTACCTGCTGGTGCAGCGGTTCTCCGGGGGCTCGTTCGCCATGTCCGGCGCCGTCAAGGGCTGACGCCGCCCACCCGACCCGATCACCGCACGTCAGGAAGGTCCACCATGCCCGTCGAGCACTCCGCCGCCGTCGTCCAGCGCGTCCAGCGGTTCCTGCACGAGCGGCTCGCCCCGGCGCTGGTCGCCGGCCGCGCGCCGCTGGACGTCACCGCCTGGACGGCGCCGGGGGAGCCCGTGCCGTTCGCCGAGGCCGTCGCGCAGGAGTACGCCGCCGCGCCGCCCGGGACGCCGTGGGGCGCGCCGTGGAGCACGACCTGGTTCCGGATGACCGGCGACGTGCCCGCGGGCTGGCTCGGCTCGCAGGAGGTGCGCGCGGGCCGGCACGCCGTCGAGCTCGTGATCGACCTCGGGTTCACCACCACCCAGCCGGGGTTCCAGGCCGAGGGCCTGGTGCTGCGGCCGGACGGCGTGGCGGTCAAGGGCCTGTCGCCGCGGAACCAGGCGGTGCCGTGGGCCGGGGCGCGGGTCGACGTGTACGTCGAGGCGGCCGGCAACCCGGACGTCGGCAGCAGCACCTGGTACGGGCCGACGCCGCTCGGCGACCCCCTGACCGCCGGCACCGACCCGCTGTACGCGCTGCGCTCCGCCGAGGTCGTGCTCCGCGACGTCGAGGTGTGGGAGCTGTGGCAGGACCTGCTGGCCGTGCTCGGCCTGGTGGAGGTCACCGACCCGGCGTCCACCCGGTACGCGCGCGCCGTGCGCGCGCTGGACCTGGTCGTCGACGCGGTGGACCCCGGCGACGTCGCCGGGACGGCCGCGGCCGGGCGCGCCGTGCTGCGGCCGGTGCTCGACGTCCCCGCCGCGCCCGGCGGGCACCGCGTGCTGGCCACCGGCCACGCGCACATCGACTCCGCCTGGCTCTGGCCGGCGCGGGAGACCGTGCGCAAGTGCTCGCGGACGTTCGCCAGCGTGGTCGCCCTCATGGACGAGCGGCCCGACTTCGTGTTCGCGTGCTCGTCCGCCCAGCAGTACGCGTGGGTCGCCGAGCGGCACCCCGAGCTGTTCGAGCGCATCCGGGCCAAGGTCGCCGCGGGGCAGTTCGTGCCCGTCGGCGGCATGTGGGTGGAGTCCGACACGAACATGCCCGGCGGGGAGGCCCTGGCGCGGCAGATGGTGGAGGGCAAGCGGTACTTCCTCGAGGAGCTCGGCGTCGAGACGCAGGACGTCTGGCTGCCGGACTCGTTCGGCTACACCGGCGCCCTGCCGCAGATCGTCCGCGCGGCGGGCTCGCGGTGGTTCCTGTCCCAGAAGCTCTCCTGGAACGACACCAACCGGATGCCGCACCACACGTTCCGGTGGGAGGGCATCGACGGGTCGCGCGTGCTCGCGCACTTCCCGCCGGTCGACACCTACAACTCCGACCTGTCGCCGCGGGAGCTCGCGCACGCCGAGCGCAACTTCGCCGACAAGGACGTGGCGTCGGCGTCCCTGGTCCCGTTCGGCTGGGGCGACGGCGGCGGCGGGCCCACGCGGGAGATGCTCGCGGCCGCCGACCGGGCGCGGTCGCTCGGCGGGCTGCCGGAGGTCGAGCTGGGGTCGCCGAACGCGTTCTTCGCCCAGGCCGAGGACGAGCTGGCCGCCGCGGGCGAGGAGGCCGCCGTCTGGTCGGGGGAGATGTACCTGGAGTACCACCGCGGCACCTACACCTCGCAGGCGCGCACGAAGCGCGGCAACCGGCGCAGCGAGCACCTGCTGCGCGAGGCCGAGCTGTGGGCCGCGACGGCCGCCGTGCGCGCGGGCGCCGGCTACCCCGCCGAGGAGCTGCGCGCGCTGTGGCGCGTCGTGCTGCTGCACCAGTTCCACGACATCCTGCCCGGCTCGTCGATCGGCTGGGTCTACCGGCAGGCGGAGGAGGCGTACGCCGACGTCGAGCGGCGCGCCGAGGCCGTGATCGGCGCGGCGCTCGCGGCCCTGGTCGGCGACGGCGCCGCGACCGTCCGGCTGAACGCCGCGCCGCACGACCGCGACGGCGTCCCGGCGCTCGGCGGGGTGGTCGCCTCCGACGCCGCGGGCGCCCCGGGCGGGGGCGTCGAGGTGCTGCGCGAGCAGGACGGCACCCTGCGCGTGCGGTCCGACGTGCTCGACGTCCGGCTCACCGCCGGCGGCCAGCTCGCCTCCGTGCGCGACCTCGTCGCGGACCGGGAGGTCGTGGCGCCCGGCGCCGTGGCGAACCTGCTGCAGGTGCACCGCGACGTCCCGCGGCAGTGGGACGCGTGGGACATCGACGCCGAGTACCGCCGCACCGTCGAGGACCTGCGGGACGCGGACGCCGTGGAGGTCGTCGCCGAGAAGCCCGACCGCGTCGTGATCCGCACCGCGCGGCGCACCGGGGCCTCGTCCGTGGTGCAGGAGCTCACGTTCCGGCCCGGCACCCGCGCGATCGAGATCGACACGGAGGTGGACTGGCACGAGCGGCAGCGCCTGCTCAAGCTCGCGTTCCCGCTGGACGTGCACGCCGACCGGTCCGCCGCCGAGACCCAGTTCGGGCACGTGCTGCGGCCCACGCACACCAACACGTCCTGGGACGCCGCGCGCTACGAGATCTGCGCGCACCGGTGGCTGCACGTCGGGGAGCCGGGGTACGGGGTGTCCGTCGCCAACGACGCCACCTACGGGCACGACGTCACGCGGGTGGCCGGCCCCGGCGGCGGGACCGCGACGGTCGTGCGGCAGTCGCTGCTGCGGGCGCCGCTGTTCCCCGACCCGGAGGCCGACCAGGGGCTGCACCGGTTCCGGACGGTCCTGCACGTGGGCGCGGGCATCCCGGAGGCCGTGGTCGACGGCTACCGCGCCAACCTGCCCGTGCGCGAGGTGCGCGGCGCGCACGGCGTGCCGCCCCTGGTCACCGTCACCGGGGCGGGCGTGGTGGTCGAGGCGGTCAAGCTCGCCGACGACGGCAGCGGGGACGTCGTGGTCCGGCTGTACGAGGCGCACGGCGACCGCGGGCGCGCGCGGGTCGTGCCGGGGTTCGCCGCCGCGGGGGTCACGGAGGTGGACCTGCTGGAGCGGGAGGTGCCCGCCCGCGCGCTCGCGGACGCGGGCAGCGACGGGACCGCCGTGCTCGAGGTGCGGCCGTTCCAGCTCGTGACGCTGCGCCTGCGCCGGGGCTGACGGGCCGGCCGCACTCCCGGCCGCCCCCGGTCCCGGGGCGCGGCCGGGGGTGCGCGGCTATCCTGGCTGCTCAGCCGCCTGTCAGGCCCGCCAGGGCCGACCGACCTTCTGCCCGGAGGCCACCCGATGGACGACCTGCGACCGGCCGAGCGGCCGCGCCCCACCCGCCGCTGGGCCATGTGGCTCACCATCGGCGTCCTGCTCGGCGCCGCGCTGCTCGGCGGGGTGTTCATCGTCGTCGGCGACCAGGCCAACGTCGCCGGCCGGGCGTGGCTCACGCTCGCCGTCGTGGCCTGCTTCGCCGGGGCGGTGCTGCTCGACACGTCCCTGGGCACCGGCCGCAACCGGTGGTACCTGTCGGCGTCGACGGCGCTGAACGCCGTGCTCGTCGCGCTCGCGCTGCTCAAGACGTGGAACGGCTGGCTGCAGCCCGCCGACACCGCGGACGCGGGCGTGTGGTCGGCGCAGGCCGGGAGGTTCCTGCTGGTGGTCCTGCTGGTGCGCGCGGCGCTCGCGCTGACGCAGGTCGCGCTGCCGTCCGCGGTGCTGCGCACGGGCTCGCCGGTGACCCGGGGCTCCGCGCGCGCCGCGGTCGTCCTGCTCTGGGTCACGACCCTCCTGCTCGCCCTGCCGCCGTCGTTCCCGGAGGCCACCTGGCCGGGCTGGTGGTGGCGGTCCGCGGGTGCTGTCGCCCTGGTGATGCTCGTGACCGCGACGATCCCCGTCGTCGTCCGGGCGTTCGACCGCGGCGACCAGCCGCGCGAGACCCCCGCCGTGCACGGCTACGGGCCGCCGGCCGGCCCGGGAGCACCGGGGCCGGCGGCCCCGGGCGGCGGGTACCCACCCGCGCCGTACCCGCCGGGGGCGTACCCGCCCGCGCCGTACCCGCCCGCGCCGCAGGGGGGCGTGCCGCCGTACGGGGCGGCGC
>JAEWGQ010000425.1 GCA_023388235.1 Actinomycetes bacterium
TGCGCCAGCTGCTCGAGAGCGGTGTCCACTTCGGGCACCAGACCCGCCGCTGGAACCCCAAGATGAAGCGCTTCATCTTCACCGAGCGCAACGGCATCTACATCGTCGACCTGCAGCAGTCGCTGTCCTACATCGACCGCGCGTACGACTTCGTCAAGGAGACCGTCGCGCACGGCGGCACCATCCTGTTCGTCGGCACGAAGAAGCAGGCGCAGGAGCCGGTGGCCGAGCAGGCCGCCCGCGTGGGCATGCCCTACGTCAACCAGCGCTGGCTCGGTGGCATGCTCACCAACTTCCAGACGGTGAACAAGCGCCTGCAGCGCCTCAAGGAGCTCGAGCTCATCGACTTCGACGACGTCGCCGGGAGCGCCTTCACGAAGAAGGAGCTCCTCATCATGCGTCGCGAGAAGGACAAGCTCGCGAAGACCCTGGGCGGCATCCGCGACATGACCCGGACCCCGTCCGCGGTCTGGATCGTCGACACCAACAAGGAGCACCTGGCCGTCGACGAGGCCCGCAAGCTGGGCATCCCGATCGTCGCGATCCTCGACACCAACTGCGACCCGGACGTCGTCGACTACCCGATCCCGGGCAACGACGACGCGATCCGCGCCGTGCAGCTGCTGACCCGCGTGATCGCGGACGCCGCTGCCGAGGGCACGCTGCAGCGCCACTCCGCCCGCCAGGGTGGCGGCGCCGAGGCCGCCCCGGCCGACGCCGAGCCGCTGGCCGAGTGGGAGCGCGAGCTCCTGGCCGGTGCCGAGGAGTCGCTCGCCGCCACGAAGGCGACCGCCGACGAGGCCCCCGCGGGCGAGGCCGGCGCGTCCGAGGGTGCTGCCACCCCCGGCCAGGACGCCGCCCCGGCCGTCGAGGCCGCTGCGGAGGCCGCCGCCGCCGAGACCGCTGCCGCCGAGACCGCCGCCGAGTCCGAGGGCGACGCCGAGTCCAAGTGACCCGGTCCGCCGATCGCACGTACTGACGAGAAGGACGGAACAGATGGCCAACTACAGCCTGGCCGACATCAAGGCGCTCCGTGAGAAGACCGGCGCCGGCATGATGGACGTGAAGAAGGCGCTCGAGGAGGCGGAGGGCGACTCCGACAAGGCGCTCGAGATCATCCGCGTCAAGGGCCTCAAGGGCGTCTCCAAGCGCGAGGGCCGCTCGGCCTCCGACGGCCTGGTCGCCGCCGAGGTCGTCACCGCCGCGGACGGCGCCGACGAGGTCGGCGTGATCGTCGAGGTGAACTCCGAGACGGACTTCGTCGCGAAGAACGCCACGTTCATCACCCTGGCGGAGAAGGTCCTCGCGACCGCCGTCGCCTCGGGTGCCCGGGACGCGGACGCGCTGCTCGCGGCCGACGCCGAGGGCAAGTCGCTGCAGGAGGTCGTCGACGAGACGGCCGCCGTGCTCGGCGAGAAGGTCGTCGTGCGCCGGGTCGCCCGCGTCGCCGGCGAGAAGGTCGCCGTGTACCTGCACAAGGTGAACAAGGACCTCCCCCCGCAGGTCGGCGTGCTCGTCGCGACCGACGCCAAGGGCGCCGAGGTGGCCCGCGACATCGCGACGCACGTCGCCGCGTTCTCGCCGACCTACCTGACCCGCGACGAGGTCCCGGCCGAGACGGTCGAGAACGAGCGCCGCATCGCCGAGGAGACGGCCCGCAACGAGGGCAAGCCCGAGGCCGCGCTGCCGAAGATCGTCGAGGGCCGGCTCAACGGCTACTTCAAGGACGTGGTCCTGCTGGACCAGCCGTTCGCGAAGGACCCGAAGAAGTCGATCGCCCAGGTGCTCGCCGAGGTCGGCGGCACCGTGACCGGCTTCGTGCGGTTCCGCGTCGGCGCCTGACGACGCACCACCCGGTGGCCCCGGCCCGGCAGGGCCGGGGCCACCGGCGCGAGCACCACCCGAACGCCGACGACTCCGGAGGACCCCGTGACCAACGACACCGACGCCCGGCGGGTGCTGCTCAAGCTGTCGGGGGAGGCCTTCGGCGGCGGCTCGATCGGCCTGCACGCGGGCGTCGTCCGGCGGATCGCGGCCGAGATCGCCGAGGCGGTCCGCGAGGGCGTCCAGGTCGCGATCGTCGTCGGCGGCGGCAACTTCTTCCGCGGCGCCGAGCTGGCCCAGAACGGCCTGGACCGGGCGCGCGCGGACTACATGGGCATGCTGGGCACGGTCATGAACTGCCTGGCGCTGCAGGACTTCCTCGAGCAGGCCGGCGTGGACACGCGCGTGCAGACCGCCATCACGATGGGCCAGGTCGCCGAGCCGTACATCCCGCTGCGCGCCATCCGGCACATGGAGAAGGGCCGCGTCGTCATCTTCGGCGCCGGTGCCGGCATGCCGTACTTCTCCACCGACACGGTGTCCGTGCAGCGCGCGCTCGAGACGCACTGCGACGAGGTCCTCATGGGCAAGAACGGCGTGGACGGCGTCTACTCCGCCGACCCGCGCACGGACCCGGACGCGGTGCGGCTGGACCACCTGACCTACACCGAGGCGATCGTGCAGGAGCTGGGGGTCATGGACTCCACGGCGCTGTCGATGTGCCGGGACAACGGCGTGCGCATGCGCGTCTTCGGGCTGGAGCAGCCGGGCAACGTCACCCGGGTGCTCCGGGGTGAGAAGATCGGGACGCTGGTCACCGAGGACTGACCCCGTCCACCGGCGCGCCCGCCCGGCCGCACCCCCCGCAGCAGCAGAACGAAGGAGCAACCGTGATCGACGAGATCCTCCTCGAGGCCGAGGAGAAGATGGACAAGGCCGTCGAGGTCGCGAAGGAGGACTTCGCCGCGATCCGCACCGGCCGGGCCAACGCCGCGATGTTCAACAAGATCACGGTCGACTACTACGGGAGCCCGACGCCGCTGCAGCAGCTGGCGTCGTTCAACGTGACCGAGGCCCGCACGATCCTCATCTCCCCGTTCGACAAGTCGTCGATGCAGGGGATCGAGAAGGCGCTGCGCGACTCGGACCTCGGCGTGAACCCGACGAACGACGGCAACGTCATCCGGGTGACCCTGCCGACGCTGACGCAGGAGCGCCGCAAGGAGTTCGTGAAGCTCGCGAAGGCGAAGGCGGAGGACGCCCGGGTGTCCGTCCGCAACGTGCGCCGCCGCGCGAAGGACGAGCTGGACCGCCTGGTGAAGGACGGCGAGGCGGGCGAGGACGAGGTCGTGCGCGCCGAGAAGGAGCTCGAGTCCGTCACGAAGCGGCACGTGGACCTGATCGACGCCCTGCTCTCCTCCAAGGAGAGCGAGCTGCTCGAGGTCTGATGTCCGCCCACCCCGCCGTCGCCGCCGCGCCGGGCACCTCGCGTGCCGGGCGCGACCTGCCCGTCGCCATCGCCGTCGGCGTCGGCCTGCTCCTCGCGGTCGCCGCGTCGCTGTTCATCCGCAAGGAGGTCTTCGGCCTCATCGCGGTCGCGGCGGTGGGCGCCGGCCTGTGGGAGCTCGCGCAGGCGTTCGCGCGCCGCGGGGTGCACATCCCGGTGCTGCCGCTGCTGGTCGGCGACGTCGGCATCCTGGTGTCGGCCTACCTGGCCGGCCTCGAGGGGCTGTTCGTCGCGTTCGTGCTGACCGTCGGCGGGCTCGTCGTGTGGCGGGTGCTGGACGGCTCCGGCCCGGCGGCGGTCCGCGACGCGACGGCCGGGGTGTTCGCCGCGGCGTACCTGCCGCTCATGGCGGGGTTCGTCGTGCTGCTGCTCGCGGCGGAGGACGGCGCGATGCGGGTGGCGCTGTTCATCCTGCTGTGCGTCGCGAACGACACCGGCGGCTACGTGGTGGGCGTGCTGATCGGCCGGCACCCGCTGGCCCCGTCGGTCAGCCCGAAGAAGACCTGGGAGGGCCTGCTCGGCTCCGTGGTCCTCGCGAGCGTCGTGGGCGTGCTGGGGGTGCACTTCCTGCTGGACGGCGACCCGGCCGTCGGGGCGCTGCTCGGCGTGGCGACCGTGGTGGTCGCGACGCTGGGCGACCTGGGCGAGTCGATGCTCAAGCGCGACCTCGAGCTCAAGGACATGGGGACGCTGCTGCCGGGGCACGGGGGCATCCTGGACCGCATCGACTCCATGCTGCTCGCGGCGCCCGCGGTGTACCTGCTGCTCGAGCTGCTGCTGCCCGCCGCCACGTGACGGTCCCCGCCGGACCGCCGCACCGACCGCCCCACCCGAGACCCCGAGGAGGCTCAGCATGAGCGCCACGCCCGTCGCCCTCAACCTGTCGGCCCCCGCGCGGGGTGCCCGCGGCAAGCCGCCGAAGCACTTCGTCGACCTGACCCCGGAGCAGCGCGTCGAGGCCGTCACGGCGCTCGGCGAGAAGCCGCTGCGGGCCAAGCAGCTCGCGACGCACTACTTCAGCCACCTGACCGCCGACCCGGCGCGGATGACCGACCTGCCCGCGGCGAGCCGCGACACGCTGGTCGAGGCGCTGTTCCCGCCGCTGCTGACCGCCGCCCGCACGCTGCAGGCCGACGGCGGCACCACGGTCAAGACCCTGTGGCACCTGTTCGACGGCGCCAAGGTCGAGTCGGTGCTCATGCGGTACGCGCACCGGTCGACGCTGTGCGTGTCCAGCCAGGCGGGCTGCGGCATGGCGTGCCCGTTCTGCGCGACCGGCCAGCTCGGCCTCACCCGGAACCTCTCGACCGCCGAGGTCGTGGAGCAGGTGCGGTCGGCGGCGGCCTCGCTCCAGGCCGGTGAGGTGCCCGGCGGCCCGACGCGGCTGTCGAACGTCGTGTTCATGGGCATGGGGGAGCCGCTCGCGAACTACAAGACCGTCATGGAGACGGTGCGGCGCCTCGTCGCGCCGGTGCCGGACGGCCTGGGCATGTCCGCCCGCAATATCACCGTGTCGACCGTCGGCCTGGTGCCGGCCATGCGCAAGCTCGCCGGCGAGGGCATCCCGGTGACCCTCGCGCTGTCGCTGCACGCCCCGGACGACGAGCTGCGCAACGAGCTGGTCCCGATCAACACCCGGTGGAGCGTCAAGGAGACCATCGACGCCGCCCACGAGTACTTCCAGGCGACCGGCCGGCGGGTGTCGATCGAGTACGCGCTCATGCGGGACATCAACGACCAGGCGTGGCGCGCGGACCTGCTCGGCACGGAGCTCAACCGCCGGGGCCGCGGCTGGGTGCACTGCAACCCGATCCCGCTGAACCCGACGCCGGGCTCGAAGTGGACCGCCAGCGATCCCGCCGTGGAGCGCGAGTTCGTGGCACGCTTGCGGGCGCACGGGATCCCGACGACCGTCCGGGACACGCGCGGCAGCGACATCGACGGTGCGTGCGGCCAGCTCGCCGCTGAGGAGGACTGATGACCAGCGGCGCCATGTTCCGGCGGGTCACGGGCATGCGGACCGGGTACCACACGGAGGAGGTCGACGACTTCTTCTCGCACGCCCGCTCGGTCTACGAGCAGGGCCCCGCGGGTGCCCTGTCGAGCCGGGACGTGCGGACCGTGGCGTTCGACCTCGTGCGGCACGGGTACGCGACGACCGCGGTGGACGCCGCGCTGGACCGGCTGGAGGCGGCGTTCGTCGCCCGCTCCCGCGCCGACTACATCGCCGAGCACGGCCGCCAGGCGTGGCTCGAGCACCTCGCGGACCAGGCGCGCACGCTGTACGGCCGGCTGACCCGCCCTGACGGCGAGCGGTTCGCCCCGCCGAAGGGCCGCCAGCCGGGCTACGCGGCGGCGGACGTGGACGCCCTGTGCCACCGCCTCGTGGACTACTTCGACAAGAACACGCCGATCACCGCCCAGGAGGTCCGCGCCGCGGTGTTCGGCCGGGCGCGCGGGGCGCACGCGTACGCCGAGCAGCCCGTGGACGCGTTCCTCGAGCGCGCCGTCGACGTCCTGCTCGCCGCGGAGTAGCGACCGGCCCGAGCGGGCGCGAGCCGGCCCGGACCCACCCGACCCGGCCCGGCCCCGGCGCCGCGTCCGGCAGGATGGACCGGGTGAACGCGCGCACCGTCATCCTGCTCGGCTCCACCGGCTCCATCGGCACGCAGGCCGTCGACGTCCTGCGCCGGCACCCGGAGCGGTTCCGCGTGACCGGCCTCAGCGCCGGCGGCGCCGACCCCGCGGCGCTGGCCCGGCAGGCGGTGGCGCTCGGCGCGCAGACCGTCGCCGTCGCCGACCCCGACGCCGCCGGCACCGTGTTCGCCGAGCTCGTGCGGGCCTCGGCGGACGCCGGGCTGCGGCAGATGGGCGTGGAGGTGCTGACCGGCCCGGACGCGGCGGCCCAGCTCGCGGCCCGCGGCGCCGACGTCGTCCTCAACGGGATCACCGGCTCCGTCGGGCTGGGCCCCACGCTCGCGGCCCTCGGCTCGGGCAGCACGCTGGCCCTGGCGAACAAGGAGTCCCTGGTGGCGGGCGGCCCGCTGGTGCGCGCCGCCGTGCAGCGCGCCGGTCAGGTGGTGCCCGTCGACTCCGAGCACTCGGCGATCGCCCAGTGCCTGCGGGGCGGCGGGCGCGGGGAGGTCCGGCGGCTGGTGCTCACGGCCTCGGGCGGGCCGTTCCGCGGCCGGACCCGCACGGAGCTCGCGGACGTCACGCCCGAGCAGGCCCTGGCGCACCCCACGTGGTCGATGGGCCCGGTGGTGACGGTCAACTCCGCGACGATGGTGAACAAGGGCCTCGAGCTGATCGAGGCCCACCTGCTGTTCGACGTGCCGGTCGCGGACATCCAGGTGGTGGTGCACCCGCAGTCGGTCGTGCACTCGATGGTCGAGTTCGCCGACGGGTCCACGATCGCGCAGGCGTCGCCGCCGGACATGCGGCTGCCCATCGCGCTCGGGCTCGCGTGGCCCGACCGGCTGCCCGGCGCCGTCCCCGCCTGCGACTGGACGCAGGCGGCGTCGTGGACGTTCGAGCCGCTGGACGAGGGCGTGTTCGGCGCGGTGGCGCTGGCGCGCGCGGCGGTGGGGGCCTCCGGCACGCACCCGGCGGTGTACAACGCGGCGAACGAGGAGGCGGTCGCGGCGTTCCTCGGCGGGCGCCTGGACTTCCCCGGGATCGTCTCGACGGTCGAGGACGTGCTCGCCGCGTACCCCGGCGCCCCGGCGTCGTCGGTCGCCGACGTGCACGCGGCCGAGGAGTGGGCCCGCGCCCGGGCGCGGGAGCGCATCGCGGCCCGCTGACCCCGCCCCGCTGACCCGCCCCGCTGACCCGGCCCGCTGACCCGGCCCGCTGACCCCGCCCCCGGG
>JAEWGQ010000310.1 GCA_023388235.1 Actinomycetes bacterium
GCCGCGCGGTCGCTCGCGGCCGCGAGCCGGGTGTCGACCTGCCGCAGCAGCGAGGACCGCAGGGCGAGCGTGGACGCCAGGCCCATCACCGCCGCCACGGTCGCCACGAGCGCGACGACCACCGCCACGAGCCGGCGCCGCAGGGTCCACCGGGGGCGCCGGGACCGCGGCGCGGCCCCGGTCACGGCGCGGGCTTGAGCACGTACCCGACGCCGCGCAGCGTGTGCAGCATCGGCGCGCGGCCCTTGTCGATCTTGCGCCGCAGGTACGACACGTACAGCTCGACGATGTTCGCCTGCCCGCCGAAGTCGTACTGCCAGACGCGGTCGAGGATCTGCGCCTTGGACAGCACCCGCCGGGGGTTGCGCATGAAGTAGCGCAGCAGCTCGAACTCCGTGGCGGTCAGGTGGATGTCCACGCCGCCGCGGGAGACCTCGTGGGAGTCCTCGTCCATGCGCAGGTCGCCGACGACGAGCACCGCCTCCTCGCGCTCGGAGACGGCGCCGGTGCGGCGCAGCAGGGCGCGCACCCGCGCGACGACCTCCTCCAGGCTGAACGGCTTGGTCACGTAGTCGTCGCCGCCGGCGGTGAGGCCGGCGATCCGGTCCTCGACGGCGTCCCTCGCGGTGAGGAACAGCACCGGGACGTGGGGGTGGGTGGCGCGGACGCGGCGGAGCACCTCGAGGCCCGACAGGTCGGGGAGCATCACGTCGAGCAGGATGACGTCGGGGTCGAACGACGTCGCCTTCTTGATCGCCGCCTGGCCGGTGAGGGCGTGCTCGACGGACCAGCCCTCGTACCGCAGGGCGGTGGCGAGGAGCTCGGCCAGGGTGGCCTCGTCGTCGACGACGAGGGCGCGGACCGGCTGTCCGTCGGCTCGGGTGAGGGCGTCGCGCGGGAGGGCGGAGGTGCTCATGCGCCCGAGCATGGGCGACCGACCTGGGGCGGCCCTGACGGCTTCCTGTGCGGACCCTGTGCGTGGTCCGGGCGGTGCTCAGTCCTCCTCGAGCACCGACAGCACGTTGCCCGACGGGTCGGTGAACCAGGCGATCAGCGGGCCGCCGCCGCGGAACACGCCGTCCTCGTCGGTCTGCGTCGGGGTGCCCTCGTACCGCTCGAACCGCACGCCGCGGCCACGCAGCACCGCCACGGCCGCCGGCACGTCCGGGACGGGGAAGTTCAGCACGGTGAACGAGGCGGGCACGTGGGCGTCGCCCTTCGGGTAGAGCAGGACGTCGCGCCCGCCGGCCAGGTGCAGCCGGAGCATCCCGTCGCGCTCCTCGGCATCCAGCCCGAGCACGTCGGCGTAGAACGCGCGCGCCGCCGGCACGTCGGCGACGGAGTACCCGCTGAAGGCCCTGCTGAGGTCGAGCACGTCGGCCCCCTCCCGTGTCGGTCCCCCCAGGGTGCACCCGCCGCGCCCGCGGGTCCACACCGGCGTCGTGCCGGCCGCCCGGCGGGGAGCCGCGGCAGGGCCGGTGGAGGAATCGTGTCCGCCGCCGGGGCGCCGGGCGCCGCCTCGACCCGCTCGCCTACCGTGGTCCCCATGTCCCGCCCCACCTCCGCCGAGCCGCACGCGCGCAGCGCGCCCCGACCGGTGCCCCCCGCCCGGGGCGCGGGCCCGCGGCCGCGCGGCGGCGGTGCGCGACGCGTGGTCGTCGCGGTGCTGGTCGCCCTGGTCGCGGCCGCCGGGGTCTGGGCCACGTGGCGGGTGTTCGTCGTCGGCGGGCACGGGCAGGCCGTCGACCAGGCCTCGCTGGAGGGCGCGCACATCGGCCGCACGCGGCTGTGGGAGATCGCGGAGCCCGTGCTGGACGTGGTGTCGACCGGGTTCCTCGCCGCCGCGGTGCTGGCGTGCGCGGTGATCGCCGTCGTGCGCCGGCGCTGGGGCCTGGCGCTCGTCGCCGCCGTGGTGCTCGGGGGCGCGAACCTCAGCACGCGGGTGCTCAAGGTCGTGCTGCTGGACCGCCCGGACCTCGGGCACGGCCCCGACTTCAACACCCTGCCCAGCGGGCACACCACCGCCGCGGCGTCGGTCGCGGTGGCCGTGCTGCTGGTGGTCCCGCCGCGGGCCCGGCCGTGGGCGGCCGTGCTCGGCGCGGCGTACGCCGGGGCGACGGGGGTCAGCACCCTGATCGGGCAGTGGCACCGGCCGTCGGACGTGGTCGCGGGCCTGCTCGTCGTGCTGGCGTGGGGAGCGCTCGGCTGCGCGGTCCTCGCCCTGGGCGTCGACCCGGCGGCCGACCGGCAGCCGCCGACGGTGGCGATGCGCACCGTGCCCCGGGGCGCCCCGCGGGGTGACCGCACCGCGACCACGACCGCGCTGGCGCTGCTCGGCGCCGCCGCGGTGGTGGCCGGCGCCGGGGCGCTCGTGGCGCTGCGCCGCTCGTGGCTGGCGGCCGACCCGATGGCGACGCGGGCCGACCTGCTGACGTCGTACGGTGGCGGGGCGCTGGGCGTCGTCGCGGTCGCCGCGGCGTCGTTCGCCGTGCTGCTGGTGCTGCGGCGGTCGGCCACCGTGCGGTCGGTCCCCGTGGGACCGACGTCGTAGAGTTCCCCCGCACCGGCGGTGGCATGCTGTCGGCGCCGGGGGCGTGGGGCTCGTCCCGCCCCGGCGAGCGGCTCCGCGAGCCGCAGGACCCGGGCAGTCACAGGAAGCAGGAGCGCATGTCGGCAGGTCGCAAGCTGGTCATCGTGGAGTCGCCGGCCAAGGCGCGCACGATCGCCGGGTACCTCGGCGACGACTTCGAGGTCGAGGCGAGCGTCGGGCACATCCGCGACCTCCCGCAGCCCAGCGAGCTCCCCGCGGACATGAAGAAGGGCCCGTTCGGCAAGTTCGCCGTCGACGTGGACAACGGCTTCGAGCCCTACTACGTCGTGGACTCCGACAAGAAGAAGAAGGTCGCGGAGCTCAAGCGGCTGCTCAAGGAGTCCGACGAGCTCTACCTCGCCACCGACGAGGACCGCGAGGGCGAGGCCATCGCGTGGCACCTGCTGCAGGAGCTCAAGCCCAAGGTCCCGGTCAAGCGGATGGTGTTCCACGAGATCACCCGCGAGGCGATCACCCGCGCGCTGCAGAACACCCGGGAGCTCGACGACCGCCTGGTCGACGCGCAGGAGACCCGGCGCATCCTCGACCGGCTGTACGGCTACGAGGTGTCCCCGGTGCTGTGGCGCAAGGTCCGGCAGGGCCTGTCGGCCGGGCGCGTCCAGTCCGTCGCCACCCGCATGGTGGTCGAGCGGGAGCGCGAGCGGATGGCGTTCCGCGCCGCCGACTACTGGGACCTCACCGCGACGTTCGCCGTGGCGGACGACGCCGAGCCGACGTTCGACGCCCGCCTGGTGAACCTCGGCGAGCGCCGGGTGGCCTCGGGCCGCGACTTCGGGGACGACGGGGTGCTGCGCGGCAGCGGCGCGAGCCGGCCGGTGCACCTGGACGAGGACGCCGCGCGCGCGTGGGTGTCGGCGCTGGACGGCGCCGCGTTCGGCGTGCGGTCGCTGGAGACCAAGCCGTACACCCGCCGGCCGGCGGCGCCGTTCACCACCTCGACGCTGCAGCAGGAGGCGAGCCGCAAGCTGCGGATGTCCTCCCGCCAGACGATGCGCACCGCGCAGTCGCTGTACGAGAACGGCTACATCACCTACATGCGGACCGACTCGCCCGTGCTGAGCACGCAGGCGATCGACGCCGCGCGGCGCCAGGCCGCGGAGCTGTACGGCGCCGACCACGTGCCCGACAAGCCGCGCGTCTACGCCTCGAAGAGCAAGGGCGCCCAGGAGGCGCACGAGGCCATCCGCCCCGCCGGCGACAACTTCCGCACCCCGGCGCAGGTGGCGCGCGAGCTGTCCGGCGACCAGTTCCGGCTGTACGAGCTGATCTGGAAGCGCACGGTCGCCTCGCAGATGGCGGACGCGCGCGGCTCGACGGCGTCCGTCCGGATCGCCGCGACGGTCCCGGCGCCCGCGACCTCCGCCGACGGCCCGGCGGCCGGGGCGGCCACCGACGCGGTGTTCGCCGCGAGCGGCACGGTCATCACGTTCCGCGGGTTCCTCGCCGCGTACGAGGAGGGCCGCGACGTC
This sequence comes from Actinomycetes bacterium, assembly GCA_023388235.1. Lineage (GTDB taxonomy): Bacteria > Actinomycetota > Actinomycetes > Actinomycetales > Cellulomonadaceae > Cellulomonas. The sequence goes on from JAEWGQ010000310.1 coordinate 4,081, forward strand.
GAGCGGTACTCCGGCGACGCGGAGGCGGCGGAGAAGGGCGGCGCCCGGGAGACCCGGCTGCCGCAGATGGCCGAGGGCGACCCGGTCACCGCGTCCGACCTCACCGCGGACGGCCACCGCACGTCCCCGCCGCCGCGCTACACCGAGGCGAGCCTGGTGAAGGCGCTCGAGGAGCGGGGCATCGGCCGCCCGTCCACCTACGCCGCGACCATCTCCGTGATCCAGGACCGCGGGTACGTCACGTCCCGCGGGCAGGCGCTGGTGCCGAGCTGGCTGGCGTTCGCCGTCACCCGGCTGCTGGAGGAGAACTTCGACCGGCTGGTCGACTACGACTTCACCGCCTCGATGGAGGAGGACCTCGACGCGATCGCGGCGGGGCAGGAGGACCGGGTCGACTGGCTGACCCGGTTCTACTTCGGCGCCGAGCCCGCCGGTGCGGCCGACTCCGGGCGCGACGGCCTGCGCGAGCTCGTGGCGAACCTGGGCGACATCGACGCCCGCGAGGTCAACTCGATCGACGTGGGCGAGGGCATCACCCTGCGCGTCGGCCGGTACGGCCCGTACATCGAGGACTCCGCGGGCGAGCCCGGCGCGGACGGCAACCCGCGCCGTGCGTCCGTGCCGGACGACCTCGCGCCCGACGAGCTGACCGTGGCCAAGGCCCGCGAGCTGCTCGAGACCCAGCCCGAGGGCGACCTCGTGCTGGGCACGGACCCCGCGTCGGGGCACACCGTCGTCGCGCGCAACGGCCGGTACGGCCCGTACGTCACGGAGCTGCTGCCGGAGCCGGAGCTCGACCCCGGCCTGTCGGCGGCCGCGCGCAAGAAGGCGCTCGCGGCGCTCCCGAAGCCCCGGACGGGCTCGCTGCTGAAGTCGCAGTCGCTGCAGACCATCACCCTGGACGACGCCCTGCAGCTGCTGAGCCTCCCGCGGGTCGTGGGCACGGACCCGGAGACGGGCGCCGAGATCACCGCGCAGAACGGCCGGTACGGGCCGTACCTGAAGAAGGGCACGGACTCGCGCACGCTGCCGTCGGAGGAGGCGATCTTCACGACGACGCTCGAGGAGGCGCTGGCGATCTACGCGCAGCCGAAGCGGGGCCGCGGGGCGACCGCCACCCCGCCGCTGCGCGAGCTCGGCGAGGACCCGACGTCCGGCAAGCCGATCGTCGTGAAGGACGGCCGGTTCGGCGCGTACGTCACGGACGGCGAGACCAACCGGACCCTGCCGCGCGACGTCACGCCGGAGTCGATCACCCGGGAGCAGGCCGTCGAGCTGCTCGCCGAGAAGCGGGCGCAGGGGCCGAAGAAGAAGCCCGCCGCGCGCAAGGCGGCGCCCCGCAAGGCGGCGGCCAAGAAGTAGCGCTCAGAGCTCGAGCACGACCCAGCCGGGCCCCGGGACGTCCACGGACGTGCCGGGGCCCGGCTGCGTCCCGGGGTCCGAGGCGGCCGCGACGACGGCCCCCGGCGGGACGGGCGCCGCCCACGGCGCGCCGTCGAGGTTCAGGGCCACGAGCAGCGCCGCGGACCCGTCGGCCGCGCGCGCCTCGTAGGCCAGCCGGGTGTTCGTCACCTCGACGACGCGGGTCCGCGCGGTGTGCAGCCAGGGGTGCCGGCGGCGCAGCCCGATGAGCGCGGCGTGCCGGTCGTGGGCCGCCCGCCCGTCCGGGGCGAGCTCCGGGCCGGCGAGGTCCGCGGGGGTCGCCGGGTAGGGCGGCCGCACCTCGTCGTCCCCGCCGGCGCGGTCCTCCTTGACGCCGCGGTACGCCTGCTCGTCGCCGTAGTAGACCGCCGGGGTGCCGCCCACGGTCATGAGCACCGCGAGCGCGATCCCGGCCAGGGTCGCGTCCCCGACGCGGCTGGTGATGCGGGTGACGTCGTGGTTCCCCACGAACGTGTACGGCACGAAGGTGTCGAGGAACGCGTCGTGCCGCGAGAGCGTCCAGGCGAGCTCGTGCCAGTTCCGGTCGACGACCGAGGACCAGACGGCCTTCCACAGCTCGTACTGGGTCACGGAGTCCAGGCCGGACTCGGTGACGAACGCGGGGTAGTCGCCGTGGATGACCTCGCCCATGAGGTACGCGCCGGGGTGCGCGGCCCGGACCCGGCCGGCGACCTGCCGCCAGAACGCCGTCGGCACCGCGTACGCCGCGTCCAGCCGCCAGCCGTCGGCGCCCGCGTCGAGCCAGTACGTCATGACGTCGGCCACCAGGTCGACCACGCGCGGGGACCCGTGGTCCAGGGTGACCAGCGCGCGGTGGCCCTCGAAGCAGTCCCAGTCCGGCTCCCCGCCGGTCCACCGGAGGTGGAACAGCTCGGCCTCCGGGGCGCCCGGCCCGCCGGCGAGGGCGGCGCGGAACAGCGGGTGCTGGTCCCCGACGTGGTTGAACACGCCGTCGAGCAGCACGCGCACGCCGCGGTCGTGCGCCGCCGCGAGCAGGCGGTCCAGGTCGCCGCGGTCCCCGAGGCGGGGGTCGACGCGCCGGTGGTCGACGGTGTCGTAGCCGTGGGTGCTCGACGCGAACACCGGTCCCAGCGCCAGGCCGTTGAGGCCGAGGTCGACCAGGTAGTCCAGCCAGCGCTCGACGTGCGCCAGGCGGTGCGTCACGCCGGTGGCGTCGCCGGCCGTCCGCTCGGCGCCGGTGAACCCCAGGGGGTACACGTGCCACCACATCGCGTGGTCCACCCACCCCGGGGCCATCGGTTCCTCCTCGCGTCGCGCTCCGCCCGAGACTCGCAGGTCAGGGGCCGGGTGTCATCTCCGCGACGGCCGCCGGCGGCACCGCGGCGGCGCCCGCCCACGCGCGCAGCCGGTCGACCACGGCCGGGACGGGCGCGTCGAGCAGCCGCAGCCGCACCACCCGCGGGCGCCCCGTGCCGCGGACGGTGAGGGCGACCGTGGCCGACGGCGGCAGCCCCGCCCCGGCGTACCCGTCCACGGCGGCGACGGCCGCGCGGGGCACGCGCCGGCGCGGTGGTCCGAACCGGCGGTCCAGGCGCAGCTCGCCGTCCGTCAGCACGAGGGTGCGGCGCACGTCCACGACGAGGGGCACCACGGTCAGGACCAGGGCCACCGCCCAGAGGACGAGGGCGACCAGGCGCCACCCCGTCCGCCCGTCGGTGGCCGTCTGCACCCCGAACGTGGTGACGAGGGCGGCCTGGATCGCCACCGTGAACCAGGTGCTCCGGGCCGGCCGCACCGTGCGCGCGACCACCTCGCCGTCCGCCGGCGCCTGCCGGGCGGCCACTCAGCGCGTCCCGAACGGCACGGGCTCGGGCAGGCCGGCGTCCGCGCGGACCCCGCGGGCGAAGCCCTCGATCGACCGCAGCGCGTCCACCAGGTCCGGCACGCGCACGGTGAACGGCATCGCGTGGATGGTCTCCCCGGGGGCGGTCGCCGCCTCGGCGACGCGGGTCAGGTCGGCCACGTCGTCCACCGACAGCCCGATCTCGGTGAGCGTGTTCGGCAGCCCGACGCGGGTGGTGAACTCGACGAAGTCCCGGATCTCGGCGACCGGGGCGCCCTCGAGCACCAGCTGGGTGACCGAGCCGATGTTCACCTTCTCGCCGTGCGTGAGGCCGCGGGTCTGCGGCGCGGCGGTCAGGCCGTTGTGCACGGCGTGCGCGGCGGCCAGGCCCCCGGACTCGAACCCGAGCCCGGACAGCAGGGTGTTCGCCTCGACGACCTTCTCGACCGACGGCGTGACGAGGTGGTCGCGCACGGCGGCCACCGCCGGCAGGGCGTGCTCCCACAGGATGTCCCAGGACAGCCGGGCGAGCGCCGTGCCGGTCGTGGTGGGCAGGCCGCCGGCCATCGTCGTGGCGTCGGTCCGGGCCACGGCCCGCGCCTCGATCCACGTGGCGAGCGCGTCGCCCACGCCGGCCACCAGGAACCGCACCGGGGCGTCGGCGACGAGCTGGGTGTCGACCAGCACCAGGTCCGGGTTCCGCGGGAAGAACCGGTACTCCTCGAAGGCGCCCGCGTCGTCGTAGATCACGGACAGCGCGGAGCACGGGGCGTCCGTGGACGCGACCGTCGGCACCGACACCCACCGCACCCCGGCGGCGTACCCGGCGGCCTTGACGGCGTCGATCACGGACCCGCCGCCGACCCCGACCGCGACGTCCGCCCCGGTCTCCCGGATCCGGTCGGCGATGCTGTCGACCGCGGCGGCGGTGGCGTGCACCCCGAAGCCGTCCCGGGTGAGCGGCAGCCCGGCCGCGGCGAACGACCGCGTGACGGCGTCGCCCACGAACGACCACACGGTGTCGTCGGCCACGACGAGCGGGGTGCGGCCGATCGGCGCGACGAGCTCGCCGAGGCGCTCGATCGCGCCGCGCCCCTGCGCGTAGCGGCCGGGGCTGATGAGGGTGCGGACGGGGTGCTCCAGGGACGCGGACACGGCTCCTCCTGCGGGATCGTGCGCCGGCGGCGGGGCCGTCCTGGCGGGCCCGTCACGGCCGCCGACCCTCCCACCGTAGGGACCCGGGGCGGCCGCGGCACGGGGACCGAGGTCCCTCGTGCGGGCGGACGCTACTGTCGGCCCCATGACTCTCGTCGAAGACCCGCGCACCGCGCCGCCGATCCGCTGGGGGATCCTCGGCGCGGGCAACATCGCCGGCGCGTTCGCCGCGGCCGTCCGCTCCGCCACCCGGGCCCAGCTCGTCGCGGTGGGCTCCCGCGACCGCGTGAAGGCCGAGCGGTTCGCCACCTCCCACGGCATCCCGACCACGCACGTCGGCTACCGCGACCTGGTCGAGGACCCGCAGGTGGACGCCGTGTACGTGGCGACCCCGCACTCCGAGCACCGTGAGCACGCCCTGCTCGCGATCGCCGCCGGCAAGCACGTCCTGGTCGAGAAGGCGTTCACCCGCAACGCCGCCGAGGCCGAGGAGGTGTTCGCCGCCGCCCGCGCCGCCGGGGTGTTCGTGATGGAGGCGATGTGGACCCGGTTCCTGCCGCACGTCGCCGCGCTGCACCAGGTGATCGACTCCGGCGAGATCGGCGAGGTCGTCACGGTGCAGGCCGACCACGGCCAGCACTTCGCGCTCGACCCCGCCAGCCGGCTGTACGACCCGGCGCTCGCGGGCGGCGCGCTGCTCGACCTCGGCGTGTACCCGGTGTCGTTCGCCCACGACCTGCTGGGCGTCCCGGACGCGGTGCAGGCCAGCGGCGTGCTGACCGAGACGGGCGTCGACGGGCAGGTCGGCATCGTGCTGTCCTACGGCAGCCGCGCCCAGGCGGTCCTCACCACGACGCTGTGGTCGCGGACGCCCACGACCGCGGCCGTGTCCGGCACGGAGGGCAGCATCGTCGTCGCCGGGTCGTTCTACGCGCCGACGTCGTTCCGGGTGGAGCGCCGCGACGGCCGCACCTGGGAGTTCAGCCAGCCCACGCCGCACGGCCTGCAGTTCGAGGCGGCCGAGGTGGCGCGCCGGGTGGCCGAGGGCGCGACGGAGAGCCCCCGGCTGACGTGGTCCGACACGCTGGCGGTCATGCGCACGATGGACGAGGTCCGCGCGCAGGTCGGGGTCGTCTACCCCGGCGAGTGACCGCGGCACCCGCCCCCGGCACCCTCGACGGTGCCGGGGGCGGCGCGTGCCGGGGGTGTGGGCGGCGGTGGATACCCTGGCGCCCGTGACCCTGCCCGACCCGCCCGTGCCGCCCGCGACCCCCGACCCGCACCCGGTGGCGGTGGACCCCCGGCACGCCGTGGTGCCGGGCGGGCTGTTCGTGTCGTTCGAGGGGGGCGACGGCGCCGGGAAGTCGACGCAGTCCCGCCTGCTGGGCGAGTGGCTGACGGGCCTCGGCGTCACGGTCGTCCTCACCCGCGAGCCCGGCGGCACCGAGCTCGGCCGGGTCCTGCGGCGCGAGGTGCTGCACGGCGGCCACGTCGACCCCCGCACGGAGGCGCTGCTGTACGCGGCGGACCGCGCGCACCACGTGGCGTCGCTCGTCCGGCCCGCGCTGGCCGCCGGGTCCGTCGTCGTCACCGACCGGTACCTGGACTCGTCCGTGGCCTACCAGGGCACCGGCCGGGACCTCGGCGCGGACGAGGTCGAGCGGCTGTCGCTGTGGGCCACCGGCGGCCTGCTGCCGGCCCTCACCGTGCTGCTGGACCTCGACCCCGCCGACGGCCTCGGCCGGCTCCGGGGCCGCAGCGACCGGCCCGACCGGCTGGAGAGCGCCGGCGACGACTTCCACCGCCGCACGCGCGAGGCGTTCCTCGGGCGCGCCGCCGCGGACCCGGGGCGCTGGCTGGTGCTCGACGCGGCGCGGCCCGTCGCGGCGATCGCGGCGGACGTGCGGGCCCGGGTCGCGGCGCTGCTCGGCGTCGAGGACGCGGCGTGACCACCGTCTGGGACGACGTCGTCGGGCAGGAGCCCGCCGTCGCGGTGCTGCGGGAGGCGGCCGCCGACGCGTCCCGCATGACGCACGCCTGGCTGCTCACCGGCCCCCCGGGGTCGGGACGGTCCACGGCGGCCCGGGCGTTCGCCGCGGCGCTCCAGGACCCGAGCGGCGACCCGCGCAGCCCGGGGTGCGCGACCGTGCTCGCGGGCACCCACCCCGACGTCACGTTCGTCGCCACCGAGGGCGTGGTGATCCGCGCGGACACCGTGCGCCCCCTGGTCGAGCTCGCGCAGCGCGCCCCGTCGCAGGGCCGCTGGCGCGTCATCGTGATCGAGGACGCCGACCGCCTCAACGAGACCTCCGGCAACGTCCTGCTCAAGGCCATCGAGGAGCCGCCGCCCCGCACGGTGTGGCTGCTGTGCGCCCCGAGCCCGCAGGACGTGCTCGTCACCCTGCGGTCCCGCAGCCGCTCGGTGCCGCTGCGGGTGCCGTCCGTCGAGGCCGTGGCCGACCTGCTCGTGCGGCGCGACGGCGTCGACCCGGCGGTCGCCCTGGTCGCCGCCCGCGCCGCGCAGTCCCACGTCGGCGTCGCCCGGCGGCTGGCCCGGGACCCCGAGGCCCGCGCCC
>JAEWGQ010000395.1 GCA_023388235.1 Actinomycetes bacterium
GCGTGCCGCCGGTGGTCGCGAACTTCGCCGGCCTGCCGCGCGGGCTCGTCCTCGTCACGGGTCCCACGGGCTCCGGCAAGTCCACGACGCTGGCCGCGGTGATCGACCTGGCGAACCGCACGCGGGCCGACCACATCATGACGGTCGAGGACCCGATCGAGTTCCTGCACCGGCACAAGCGCGCCCTGGTGAACCAGCGCGAGGTGGGGGAGGACACGCACTCGTTCGCGTCCGCCCTCAAGCACGTGCTCCGGCAGGACCCGGACATCATCCTCGTCGGGGAGATGCGGGACCTGGAGACGATCTCGGTCGCCCTGACCGCGGCCGAGACCGGGCACCTCGTGTTCGCGACCCTGCACACGCAGGACGCGGCGCAGACGATCGACCGGATCATCGACGTCTTCCCGGCGCACCAGCAGGCGCAGGTCCGCACCCAGCTCGCCGGGGCGCTGCAGGGCGTGGTCAGCCAGACGCTGTGCAAGCGGGCCGACGCCCCGGGGCGCGTCGTGGCGACCGAGGTGCTGGTCGCGACGCCCGCCGTGCGCAACCTCATCCGCGAGGGCAAGACGCACCAGATCTACTCCGCCATGCAGGCCGGGGCGCAGCAGGGGATGCACACGCTCGACCAGCACCTCGCGGAGCTGGTGAAGCACGGCCGCATCGCGTACGAGACCGGGCTGGAGAAGGCGCACCATGCCGAGGACTTCAACCGGCTCTCGGGCCGTTTCTCGGCCGGCGCAGCCGCCGGCGGCGACGCGGGCTACCGGCCTCAGACGGCCGGCGCAGCCTACGGAGGGCGGCTCTGATGGCCGAGTCCAAGATCTTCGAGTACGCGGTCCGGGACCGTGAGGGCAAGCTCGTCAAGGGACGGATCGAGGCGCAGAACCAGGCGGCGGTCGCGAACCGCCTCCGGACGATGGGGCTCGCGCCGACCTCGATCGCCGAGGTGAGCACCTCGGGACTGCAGCGCGAGATCCACCTGCCCGGTCTCGGCGAGCGCGTGACGCTCAAGGACCTGGCGGTGTTCTGCCGCCAGATGGCGACGATGATCTCCGCGGGTCTGTCCCTGATCCGGACGCTCGGGATCCTCGCCGAGCAGACGGAGTCCAAGCCGCTGGCCAAGGTCGCGGCACAGGTGCGCAGCGACGTCGAGGTCGGCGGGTCGCTGTCGAGCGCGCTCGACAAGCACCGCCGGGTCTTCCCCCCGATCATGGTCAACATCGTGCGTGCGGGGGAGGTGGGCGGCTTCCTCGAGCGGGCGATGCTCTCCGTCGCCGAGAACTTCGAGGCCGAGGTCAAGCTCCGCGCCAAGGTCAAGTCGGCGATGACCTACCCGGTCGTGGTCTTCTGCATCGCGATCCTGGCCGTCGTCGGGATGCTCCTGTTCATCGTCCCGGTCTTCGAGGGGATCTTCTCGGACCTCGGTCACGAGCTCCCGCTGCCCACCCGGATCCTGGTCGTGCTCTCGAGCGCCATGCGGTGGGCGCTGCCCGTCCTCATCATCGGGCTCGTCGCCTTCGGGATCTGGTGGGGCCGGCACAAGAATGACGACGCAGTCCGGTCGCGCGTGGACCCGTGGAAGATCAAGGTGCCCGTTTTCGGCAACCTGATCCGGAAGATCGCCATTGCCCGTTTCTCGCGCAACTTCGGCACGATGCTGGGTGCCGGTGTGCCCCTGCTGCAGGCGCTCGACATCGTCGGCAGGACGTCGGGGAACTGGGTCGTCGAGCGCGCCGTCGACGCCGTCCACGAGAGCGTCCGCGTGGGTCACCCGCTCGCCGACCCCCTGAGCCACCACCCGGTCTTCCCGCCGATGGTCGTGCAGATGATGACGGTGGGCGAGGAGGCCGGGGCGCTCGAGATCATGCTCGCGAAGATCTCCGAGTTCTACGACCAGGAGGTCGAGACCACCACGGAGCAGCTCACGAGCCTCATCGAGCCGCTCATGATCGCGTTCCTGGGCGTCATCGTCGGCGGCATGATCATCGCCCTGTACCTGCCGATCTTCAGCGTCTTCCAGTACGTGAGCTGACCCGGGTGACGTCCGTCCGGGTGAACCTCCGCACTCCCATACCACCGGGCTCAAGTCCCGGCCCGGGACGTCGATGTACTGGGCGAAACACTTTGCTCCCGGCGATCGCCGGGGATTTCGTCCGAGATCGGAAAAGGGGATTCGCATGATCGCGCGTATCCGCAAGGTCCTCGAGAAGCGCGCCAACGGCGAGGGTGGCTTCACCCTGGTCGAGCTGCTCGTGGTCGTCATCATCATCGGGATCCTCGCCGCCGTGGCCATCCCGCTGTACCTGAACCAGCAGGCGAAGGCCAAGGACTCGGCCGCGAAGTCCGACCTCGCGAACGTCCGTGTGGCGATCGCGACGTACCTGGTCGACCACCCGACCGCCCTGGGCACGACCATCACCGAGGCGCAGCTCGCCACGGCCGGCTTCTCGAAGTCCGGAAGCGTGACGCTCGGCACCGTCGCCATCGCTGCCAACGGCGACTTCTGCGTCGGCGCGACCGTCAACGGCGGCGCGACCGCCGGTGGCTTCTCGACCAACCAGAACGGTGTGCTGTTCTCGGGTTCCGGCTGCACCGCCGCGAACGCGCTCTGATCGCACCAGGCAGCCGGGGTCGGTTCGGGTCTCGTACCCGGGCCGACCCCGGCTCCGCCGTCACCGAGGGAGGGGCTCACGTGCTGCGCAGGCTGCGACGGTCGGACGACGACGGATTCGGCATCGTCGAGATCATCGTCTCGCTCGCCATCCTGGGCGTCCTCGCTGCCGCCCTCGCTCCGATGTTCGCGGCGAGCCTGGCCCTGACCACCAGGAACGCGGTCCTCGCGTACTCCAACCAGCTCGCGGACGCGCGCCTGGAGGAGCTCCGGGGCGGTGCCACGTGCACGACCGGCGCCGGGGCCCCCTACACGCGCACCGACAGCCGGGGGATCGTCCACACCGTCACGACCACGGTCGACGCCAGCACCTGCGTCTCGAACGGGCTCATGAAGGTCACCGTGCGCGTGGCGAACTCCTCGGCGATGTTCGACACGCAGCCGGTGACCACGGCCGCGACGACGATCTGGGTGCACTGACCGTGCCGGCGGAGACGCGGACAGCGCGTGTGCGGCGAGCCTGCCGGGACGACCGCGGGATGACGCTCGTCGACCTTCTCGTGTACTCCGTGCTGCTGCTCATCGTCGTGGCCATCACGGGGGCCCTGCTGCTGTCCGGCCTGCGCACGCAACGCACCGCTGTCGACACGGGCTCGGCGACGACCCGAGCCCAGGTCGCGCTGGCGGACATCGACCGGGCCGTCCGCAACGCCGTCGAGGCCCAGGTGTACGCGACGAGCGGCTCGGGGTTCGCGGTCGTCGCCGCCGGTGGGTCAGGCGATCTGCTGGTGACCAAGACGCGCGTCGGCGCGAGCGGCGGCCTCGGCTCGTCCTGGCGCTGCGCGCGGTGGTACTTCGACCCCACCCGCACCAACCCGGACGGGTCGTCCGGCGCTCTGCTCTCCAGCACGTACTCTCCGGTGACGCCGTCCGCCTCCGTCATCACGGTGGCCGGGGCGAGGACGTGGAGCAGGGTCACGTCTGCGTCCGGCGCGGTCTCGGGTACGGCAGTCTTCACCCAGCAGGCCCGCGGCGTGAAGGTCTCCCTGAACGCCACGATCCGCGGGCACGCCCCGATCGCGCTCGAGTCGGTCGCGACGTCCCGGGCGCAGAACGACTCGACGGGAAGTGGGACGTGCCTGCCATGAGGAGCGTGAGGACGATGCGGCGCAAGCTGACGACGGTGCTGCGAGCGGCGGGGCGCGGGCGCCGCGCGGACGACGGCGCTGCGCTCGTCATGGTCCTCGGCGTGTTGATGGTGACCGCCGTCCTCGCGATGACCATCGCGTCGGCCACCCTCTACGCCACCCGTGTCACCTCGGGGACGAGGGCGGCGGTGCAGGCGCGCGCCGCGGCGGAGGCAGGGATCGACGTCGTGGCCTCGCAGCTGTTCGGCGCGGGCGGCACCTGCGCGTCCGCCACCGTGACCCAGGCCGGCACCCCCGCGTACTCGGTGCAGATCTCGTACAAGCCTGCGGGGTACGTCGGGTCCGTGTGGACGCCCGGCTGCCCGCCTGGTGACGCCAGCGGTGTCCGGCTGGTCGCGACGGGCTCCGCGGCGACCAAGGCGGCGAACGTGGCGGCCCAGAACACGAAGCAGGTGGAGCAGGTCTGGACCCGCAACACCACGGGGCCGGCGTTCACCAAAGCGATCTTCGGCGACCTCACCATGGCCTTGAACACGAACATGGTGGTCAACAGCCCGACGGGGAACAAGGACGCGGACGTGTTCACCAACGGGGACTTCACGTGCTCGTCCGCCATGACCGTCAACGGCGACCTCTACGTCAAGGGCAACGCCCTGTGGTCGAGCACCCCGTGCACGGTGGCAGGGGACGTCTACATCCAGGGCAACTTCGAGTGCCCCTCGGGGACGACGATCGGGGGCAACCTGTACGTCCAGGGCTGGTTCCAGGGCAAGGGGAACGCCGGCTCGCCGTGCAAGGTGACGAAGGACGCGTGGATCGGCGGGTCGGGCTCGACCTCCACGCACGGTGGCCTGAAGGTCGGCGGCTCGTTGCTGGTCCGGGGCAACTACACGATGAACGGGTACCCCGTCGTCGGCGGATCGATCCGGGTCGGCGGCTCGATCATCGACAGCACGAACGGGAACTTCTGGACGCAGTTCCCGACAGCGACCCAGAACGACGGCGGGGTCGGGGCGCCCCCCGCGATCCCCCCGAGTGCGGACAACACGTTCCCCCAGCTGCGCACGACGTCACCGCAGTGGACCGGCTGGAATGCGGTGGACTGGCGCACCGCACGTCTGTCGACGCTCTCTGCCCCGTCGGAGAACGACGTGTGCAGCCCCTGGTCGGGCGCGCTGAGCAAGCCCTTGACCATCACCGCGAACACGGTCCTCGACGCGCGCTCGTACTGCTCGGGCAGCGTCGACTTCAACAACCTGCGGATCGTCCTGTACGCGGACGCCGTGGTGTTCGTGAACCAGTACAAGCAGGCGGGTGCGACCGAGATCGTCTCGGGCGACGGGCAGCCGCACTCGCTGTACATCGTCAACCCGTGGACGTCGGCCGGGAGCACCTGCAGCACCTCGACCACCGGGGTGGACTTCGTGTACGGCACGTGGACGCAGGGGGCCAACACCAAGGTGATGATCTACACCGCCGGGAAGGCCTCGATGCACATGGCCCCGGGGCCGAGCATCCGCGGGCAGATCTACGCGTGCTCTGTGGCCGCGGACACGGGGTTCACGCTGACGTACGACCCGGTCGGTGCGTCCGGCGGTGCGCCGGCGGGGCTCCAGGCGCTCACGCTGGGGTACACGCGTGACCTCTGACGTCCTCGCGGTCGCGGCGTCGGCGCTCCTCGGACTGCTCGTCGGGTCGTTCCTCAACGTCGTCGTGTGGCGGGTGCCGCGGGGGGAGTCCGTCGCCCACCCGCCCAGCGCGTGTCCGCGCTGCGGTCACCGCATCCGGGTGCGCGACAACGTCCCGGTCGTGTCCTGGTTGCTGCTGCGAGGGCGGTGCCGCGACTGCCAGGGACCGATCTCGCCGCGCTACCCCGCGGTGGAGCTCGGCACCGCGCTGCTGTTCGCGGCCGTCGCGGCGTGGACCGGGGCGTCCTGGACGCTGCCGGCGCTGCTGTACCTCGCGGGCGTGGCCGTGACGCTCAGCCTGATCGACATCGACACCCGGCGGCTGCCGGACGTGATCGTGCTGCCGTCGGTCGTGGTCGGGCTGGCGCTGCTGGCGCTCGCCACGTGGGCGCCGGGGTCGAGCGCCACCGGGCACGACCTCGCGCGCGCCCTCGTCGGCGGCGCCGCGCTGTTCCTCGTCTACGTCGCCCTCGTGCTCGCGTACCCGCGGGGCATGGGCTTCGGCGACGCCAAGCTCGCCGGCGTGCTCGGTCTCTATCTCGGGTGGTTCGGGTGGGGTGCGCTCGTGGTGGGCTGGTTCGGCGCGTTCGTGCTCGGCGGCGTCTTCGCCCTCGTCCTCGTGCTGGTCGGCCGTGCGGGCCGGGGAACTGCGGTGCCGTTCGGACCGTGGATGCTCGCCGGTGCGGCGGTCGGGATCGTCGCCGGCGGCGACGTGGCGTCCTGGTACGTCGGGCTGTTCACGGTATGACGGCCGTCGGTCTCTCAAGACCTGGGCACCCCCGGCCGATAGACCGGTCACAGGCATGCAGGAGGGATCTGGGGTGAGCAGCTCACGCATCGTCGGTCTCGACATCGGGACGTCGGGACTGCGCGCGGCGGAGGTCGAGGTGTCTCCGGGTCGCCGGGGAGGCCCCGGCAACGTCGTGCTGGCACGGTGGGGCGAGGTCCCGCTGCCACCCGGTGCCGTCCGCGACGGCGAGGTCGCCGAGCCCGAGCTCGTGGCAGCAGCCGCCCGGCGGTTGTGGGCCGAGGCGAAGTTCCAGAGCAAGGACGTGGCCATCGGCGTGGGCAACCAGCGCGTGATCGTCCGCGAGCTCGAGCTGCCGTGGCTCCCCCTGCCGCAGCTGCGGGAGTCGCTCCCGTACCAGGTCCAGGAGCTGCTCCCGATGCCCACCACGGACGCCCTGCTCGACTTCTTCCCCACGGAGGAGGTCGACGGCCCCCAGGGCCGCGCGGTCCAGGGTCTGCTCGTCGCCGCACAGCGCGAGACCGTCGGGGCGAACGTCCGGGCCGTCGAGACCGCCGGACTGCGGCCGGTGCTCGTCGACCTGAACGCCTTCGCCCTGATGCGCGCGCTCGGGCGGGGTGAGATGTCGCAGCGGATCGTGGCCTTCGTCGAGGTCGGCGCCAGCGTCACGCACATCGTGGTGTCGGCGCACGGCGTCCCGCGCCTCGTCCGCACCGTCGCCTCCGGCGGCCACGACGCCACGTCCGCGGTGGCGGAACGGCTCGGGATCTCGGCGCCGGAGGCCGAGCGGATCAAGCGGGATCTCGGCCTGGGCAGCCCGGGCACGCCCGAGCAGATCGCGGCCGCTGAGGTGATCGCGAGCGTCACGCGCGCGATGGTCGAGGCCATCCGCAACACCTTCGTCTACTACTCCGGCAACCACCCGGGTGCTGTCCTGGAGGGGGTCGTGCTGACCGGCGGAGGAGCTCACCTGTCCGGGCTGGGCCAGTACCTGTCGAGCTCCAGCCGACTTCCGGTCGCGATCGGCAACCCGCTCCAGGACGTGACGATCGGCAAGGCCGTGCGGCCGGACGTCCTCGCGGGGCGCGAGTCCCTCGTGTCGCTGCCCGTGGGTCTGGCGCTGGGGGTGGCGGCATGACCGCGGTGGAGGAGCGCGGCACGACCCGCGGGTCCAAGCAGCGCGCTCGGCAGCAGCCGCAGCAGGGGGTCGCCCCCATGCCGCAGGTCAACCTGCTCCCGCCCGAGATCGGTGCCGCGCGGGGCGTGCGCCGCACCCAGAGATGGCTCGGACTGGGCCTCGTGGGCGTCCTCGTGCTCTGCATCGCCGGCTACGCGGGCGGTCTGCTCGTGAGGAACTCCGCTCAGGACGAGCTCACGCAGACGCAGGCGGACACCAGCGCGATCCAGGCGCAGACGGTCCAGTACGCGGCCGTGCCGCGGGTGCTGCAGGAGCTCGCCGACGCCAAGCAGGCGCGCCAGTACGGCATGGCGCTCGAGGTGCTCTGGGCCGATTACGTCGGCGGGATCGTCGCGGTGCTGCCGCCGGACGTGAAGATCGAGGCGATCACCTCGACGCTCACGTCCCCCGTCCAGGCTGCCACGCTCGCCCCCGATCCCCTGCAGGGCGACAGCCTCGGCCAGGTGCAGATCATCGGGCGCACCACGACGCTGCCGGACACCGCGCGGTGGATCGAAGGCCTGGATGCGATCCCCGGCTTCGCGGACACCCGGGTCACCGCCATGGCGGTCGCGTCGGACGAGGACGAGGGCACGAACTTCTACCGCGTCACGCTGACCGTCCAGGTGACCGAGGACGCGCTGAGCGGGCGGTTCCTCCCCGGCGGCTCGCTGGACCCGGGAGCCGCCGGCACCACCGAGAGCGAGGCAGGCTGATGGCTGCGGGCAAGGGGACGTGGGTCGCCGGGGCCTCGGTGCTCGCCGTGGGCGCGCTGGTGGGGACCTGGTTCGTCGGGATCGGGCCGTCGCTCTCCCAGGCGTCGGACCTCGCGGCGCAGACCGAGGCGACGCGCCAGCAGAACGTCGTGCTGGAGCAGAAGCTGCGCACGCTCGAGCAGGACTTCGACCGGCTGCCCCAGTACCAGGCGGACCTCGACGCGCTCCGCGTCGGGATCCCGACGGACGTCGAGCTCGCCGCGTTCCTCGACGAGATCGACGCCATCGCGTCGGCGTACGGCGTGACGGTCACCGACGTCACGCCGCAGGCCCCCCAGGGGGTCGGGGACGCGGCATCCGAGGCCGGAGCGGCGACCGCGCCCGACGCGACCGCCGGCACCGAGGGCGCCGCGCCCGCTGCGACGGCCGCACCCGGGGCGGACCAGCCGACCCCCGCCCCGTCCACCGCGCCTGCCGACGCGGCGGCCCCGGCACAGGACGCCGGCACCGTGACCGTGCCGAACCTGCCGCCCGCTGTCGCCAACATGGTCGCCGTGCCCATCAGCCTGACGGTGCTCGGGCCGTTCCCCGGGGCCGTGGCCTTCCTGTCGGACATCCAGGAGAAGACGAGCAGGCTCATGCTGGTCACCGGGATCACCGGCCTGGGCCAGGGGGACGAGGAGGCGGCGCAGGGCAAGCCCGCCACCCACCGCGGGGACATCGAGCTGGCCGTGACCGGCTACCTCTGGGTGCTTCCCGAGGAGGGGGGCCCGGCAGGTGACGGGGCCGCCCCGGACAGCGGATCGGTCCCGCAGGGGGACGTAGGGACGAACCCCGTCGCGCCGAACGCCTGACCCCCGACCGCACCACCACCGCCGCCCCGGCCCACGACGTGGACCGGGGCGCGGTCGTCCCGCCCCGACGTGGGAAGATCCCGAGCATGCTCCGTTGGTTGACGTCCGGTGAGTCGCACGGCCCCGCCCTGGTGGGCGTGCTGGAGGGCCTCCCCGCGGGTGTGCAGGTCGAGTCGGCCCACATCCGCGACGCGCTGGCGCGGCGCCGGCTCGGCTACGGCCGCGGCGCCCGGATGAAGTTCGAGCAGGACGAGGTCCGGATCCTCGGCGGCGTGCGGCTGGGGGAGTCGCAGGGCGGGCCGGTGGCGATCGAGATCGGCAACACCGAGTGGCCGAAGTGGGTCGACGTCATGTCGTCGGACCCGGTCGACGACCCGGACAAGCTGAACCGCGCCCGCAACGCCCCGCTCACCCGGCCGCGGCCGGGGCACGCCGACCTGGTGGGGATGCGCAAGTACGCGTTCGACGACGCGCGCCCGGTGCTGGAGCGGGCGTCGGCGCGCGAGACGGCGGCGCGGGTGGCGCTGGGGACGGTGGCGGCCCGGTTCCTCGAGCAGGCCGCGGGCGTCCGGCTGGTGTCGCACGTGGTGGGCATCGGCCCGGTCGCGGCGCCGGACGACGCGGCGCTGCCGACGCCGGACGACGTGGCGGCGCTGGACGCCGACCCGGTGCGCTGCTTCGACGCGGCGACCTCGGCGGCGATGGTCGCGGAGATCGACGCGTGCCACAAGGACGGCGACACCCTGGGCGGCGTGGTCGAGGTGCTGGTGTACGGGCTGCCGTCCGGGCTCGGGTCGTACGTGCACGCGGACCGCCGGCTGGACGCGCGGCTGGCCGGTGCGCTCATGGGCATCCAGGCGATCAAGGGCGTCGAGGTCGGCGACGGCTTCCGCACCGCGACCCGCCGCGGCTCGCAGGCGCACGACGAGATGGAGCGGGACGCCGACGGCGTCATCCGGCGCCGCAGCAACCGGGCCGGCGGGCTCGAGGGCGGCATGACGAACGGCGAGGTGCTGCGCGTGCGCGCGGCGATGAAGCCGATCTCGACGGTCCCGCGCGCGCTGGACACCGTCGACACGGCCAGCGGCGACCCGGCGAAGGCGCAGCACCAGCGCTCGGACGTGTGCGCGGTGCCGCCGGCGGCGGTCGTCGCGGAGGCGATGGTCGCGCTCGTGGTCGCGGACGCGCTGCTGGAGAAGACTGGGGGCGACTCGGTCGGCGAGGTGCGGCGGAACCTCGACGCGTACGTCGCGGCGATCCCCGACCTGCTGCGATGACGGGGCCGCGCGCCGTCCTGGTCGGCCCGCCCGGGGCCCTGGTGCCCGAGTCGGCGGCTGCGCTGGCGGCGCGCTGGGGCGTGCCGGCGCGCGACACGGACGCCGACGTCGAGCGCCGCGCGGGCAAGCCCGTCGCGGAGGTGTTCGTCGAGGACGGCGAGGACCGGTTCCGCGAGCTGGAGCACGAGGCGGCGCGGGCGGCGCTCGAGGAGCCGGGCGCGGTGCTGGCCCTGGGCGGCGGCGCCGTGCTGCACCCGCTGACCGAGGAGGCGCTGCGGCGGTACCGGGCGGCGGGCGGCGCGGTCGTGTTCCTCGACGTGACGCTGCGGCACGCGGGGCCCCGGGTCGGGTTCAACCAGGCCCGGTCGATCGCGCTGGGCAACCCGCGGTCGCGGTGGCAGGCGCTCATGGACGAGCGGCGGCCGGTGTACGAGCGGGTCGCGTCGGTCGTGGTGTCGACCGACGGCGCGACCCCGGAGCAGGTGGCGGAGCGGGTGGCGTCGGCGCTGGCCGGCGGCGCGGCGGACGGGAGCGGGTCATGACGGCGCGGACGGTCGAGGTGCGCGGGGAGCGCCCGTACGAGGTGGTGATCGGCCGGCACCTGCTGGGCGAGCTGCCGCGGCTGCTGGGCGAGGGCGTGCGCAAGGTGCTGGTGATCCACCCGGCCGCGCTGGCGACCACGGCGGACGCGGTGCGCGAGGACCTCGGCGCGCAGGGCTACGAGGTGCTGCTGGCGGAGGTGCCGGACGCCGAGCCCGCGAAGACCGCGCAGGTCGCGGCGTTCTGCTGGCAGGTGCTCGGCCAGGCGGACTTCACGCGCAGCGACGCCGTCGTCGGCCTGGGGGGCGGGGCGACCACGGACCTCGCGGGCTTCGTGGCGTCCACGTGGCTGCGCGGGGTGCGGGTGGTGCACGTGCCGACGACGCTGCTCGGGATGGTGGACGCCGCGGTCGGCGGGAAGACCGGCATCAACACGGTCGAGGGCAAGAACCTGGTGGGGACGTTCTTCCCGCCGGCGGGCGTCCTGTGCGACCTCGCCGCCCTGGAGAGCATGCCGGCGCACGACTACGTCGCGGGCCTGGGCGAGGTCGTGAAGTGCGGGTTCATCGCCGACCCGCGCATCCTCGAGCTGGTCGAGCAGCACGGTGCGCAGATCACGGACCCGGTGCGCGCCGCGCGCTCCGAGGTGCTGGCGGAGCTGGTCGAGCGCTCCGTGGCCGTCAAGGCGCGGGTCGTGGGGGAGGACCTGCGCGAGGCCGGGCTGCGGGAGATCCTCAACTACGGGCACACGCTCGGCCACGCGATCGAGCACGTCGAGCGGTACTCCTGGCGGCACGGCGCCGCGGTGTCCGTGGGCATGGTGTACGCCGCGGAGCTGGCGCGGCTCGCGGGCCGGCTGGACGAGGCGGTCGTCGCGCGGCACCGCGCGATCCTGACCTCCCTGGGGCTGCCGACCTCGTACCGCGGGGACCGCTGGGACCAGCTGCTCGCGGCCATGCGCCGGGACAAGAAGGCGCGCGGCGACCTGCTGCGGTTCGTCGTGCTGGAGGACGTGGCGCGGCCCGCGCGCCTGGAGGGCCCGGACCCGGCGCTGCTGGTGGCGGCGTACGCGGAGATCGCCGAGGGCGCGCCCGTCCCGCGGGGGCTGTCGCTCGGCTGAGCGCCCGGCCTGGTACGGACGCCCACAAGGTCCTGGCATTGTGAGCAGCGGAACAATGCTCTAGCGTTGTGGTCATGTGGACGATGACCGTGGACCAGGAGGGCAGCCGGCGGGTCGGCGACCGCGTCGACGCGCTCCTCGGCGGTCTCGGCACCGCGTCGCCCCTCGTCGGCGCTGCGCCCGGCGCCGTCGTGCTGCCGTTCGAGCGCACCGTCGGGGACGAGGTGCAGGCCGTCCTCGCCGACGCCGACCTGGTCGTGGCGCTCGCGCTGCACCTGGTGCGCGCCGGCGGGTGGAGCATCGGCATCGGCGCCGGCACCGTGGACACCCCGCTGCCGCCGTCGTCCCGGGCCGGGTCCGGCAGCGCGTTCGTGCACGCGCGGGAGGCGGTCGAGGCGGCGAAGTCGCGGCTGCGCAGCGTGCCGCTCGCGGTGCGCGGGCCG
>JAEWGQ010000043.1 GCA_023388235.1 Actinomycetes bacterium
GTGCTCAACGTGCTCGTCGTCGGCGTCACCAGTTACCTGTTCTCCACGGTGCTCAAGGTGAACGCCGCGACGTGGAACTCCCCGCCGAAGCTGCCGACCATCGAGATCCCGCTGCTCTCGCAAATCCCCGTGATCGGCCCGGTGCTGTTCCGGCAGACGGCGCTCGTCTACGTCATGTACGTGGTGGTGGCGCTGCTGCAGGTGATGGTGTTCCGCAGCCGCTGGGGCCTGCGCCTGCGCGCCGTCGGCGAGCACCCGAAGGCCGCGGACACCGTCGGCATCAAGGTCAACCGCACCCGGGTCCGCGCGACGATGCTGGGCGGCGCCGTCGCCGGGCTGGGCGGCGCGTTCTTCACCGTGGCGGCCGGGCTCGCGTTCGGCAAGGAGATGACGGGTGGCAAGGGCTTCATCGCCCTGGCCGCCATGATCCTGGGCCGCTGGAGCCCGATGGGCGCCCTCGCCGCGGCCCTGCTGTTCGGCTTCGCGGACAACCTGCAGGTGGTGCTCGGCATCATCGGCACGCCGATCCCCAGCCAGATCATGCTCATGACGCCGTACATCGTGACGATCTTCGCCGTCGCCGGCCTCGTCGGCCGCGTGCGGGCACCCGCCGCGGAGGGCGTCGCGTACGTGAAGTGAGCCCCGCCGGCCGCCGGCCGCGTCCCCACCCGGGCGCGACGGCGGCCGGTGCCGTTCCCGCCCAGGACGGGGGACCCCCGTCGGAAGGAGACCCGGATGCCCGAGATCGACTGGGACGCGCTGCGCGCCGCCGCCACCGAGGTGATGCACCGCGCGTACGTCCCGTACTCGAAGTTCCCGGTGGGCGTCGCCGCCCTCGTGGACGACGGCCGCATCGTGACCGGCTGCAACGTCGAGAACGCGTCCTACGGCCTGACCCTGTGCGCCGAGTGCGCGCTGGTGTCCGGCCTGCACGTGTCCGGCGGGGGGCGCCTCGTGGCGTTCGCCTGCGTGGACGCCCACGGCAACGCCCTGATGCCGTGCGGCCGGTGCCGCCAGCTCCTGTGGGAGCACGGCGGCCCGGACCTGCTCGTCGACACGGTGAGCGGGATCAAGCCGATGACCGAGGTGCTGCCCGACGCGTTCGGGCCGTCCGACCTGGTCGAGAGGAAGTCTTCGTGAGCACCGAGCAGTTCGACGCCGTCGACGTCATCGTCGCCAAGCGCGACGGGCACCGTCTGAGCGACGCCCAGATCGACTGGGTCATCGACGCCTACACCCGCGGGGTCGTGGCCGAGGAGCAGATGTCGGCCCTCAACATGGCCATCCTGCTCAACGGCATGGACCGCGCGGAGATCTCCCGGTGGACCGCCGCGATGATCGCCTCCGGCGAGCGGATGGACTTCTCCGGCCTGCGCCGGCCGACCGCGGACAAGCACTCGACCGGCGGCGTGGGCGACAAGATCACGCTGCCGCTCGCGCCCCTGGTGGCCGTGTTCGACGTGGCCGTCCCGCAGCTGTCCGGCCGCGGCCTCGGCCACACCGGCGGCACGCTCGACAAGCTCGAGTCGATCCCCGGCTGGCGGGCCGCGCTGTCGAACGACGAGATGATGGCGCAGCTCGACGACGTGGGCGCCGTCATCTGCCAGGCCGGGTCCGGCCTCGCGCCCGCCGACCGCAAGCTGTACGCCCTGCGCGACGTCACCGGCACGGTCGAGGCGATCCCCCTCATCGCGTCGTCGATCATGAGCAAGAAGATCGCCGAGGGCACCGGCTCGCTGGTGCTCGACGTCAAGGTCGGGTCCGGCGCGTTCATGAAGGACCTGGACCGGGCCCGCGAGCTCGCGCGCACGATGGTCGACCTGGGCACCGACGCCGGCGTCCGGACGGTCGCGCTGCTCACCGACATGTCCACGCCGCTCGGCCTGACCGCGGGCAACGCCCTCGAGGTCCGCGAGTCGGTCGAGGTGCTGGCCGGCGGCGGCCCGTCCGACGTCGTCGAGCTGACCGTCGCGCTCGCGCAGGAGATGCTCGCCGCCGCGGGCCGCCCCGACGAGGACGTGCGCGCCGCGCTGACCGACGGCCGCGCGATGGACGTGTGGCGCCGGATGATCCGAGCGCAGGGAGGCGACCCCGAGGCCGAGCTGCCGGTCGCGACGCACACCGAGCAGGTCGTGGCCGAGGCCGACGGCGTGCTCACCACGCTCGACGCCTACGCCGTGGGCATCGCCGCGTGGCGGCTCGGGGCCGGCCGTGCGCGGCGCGAGGACCCGGTGCAGGCCGGGGCGGGCGTCGAGCTGCACGCCAAGCCGGGCGACACCGTCCGCGCGGGGCAGCCGCTGCTGACCCTGCACACCGACACCCCGGAGCGGTTCGGGCGCGCCCGCGAGGCGCTCACCGGGGGCGTCGTCGTGGAGGCGGGCGCCACGTCCGCCCCGACGCCGCTGCTGCTGGACCGCATCGCGGCGGACTGACGCCGCACGGGCCGGGACGGCCGGGACCGGGGCCGCGCGCCCCGCGTCCGGGCCGTCCCGGCCCTGCGTGCGCCCGGCCGCGGGACCCCGCGGTGGAGGTGCGGGACCCGTGAGGGCACCATCGACGGCGGGGGTACCGCGCCCGCCGGCGGGACCGGCGGGACCGGTGGGGCCGGTGGGGCCGGCGGGACCGGCGGATCGGACGAGCGGGAGGTGGGCCGTGGCAGCGGGACGGCAGCTGACGGGTGTGCTGCGTGGCGTGCTCGGGCGGTCGGTGCCGGACGCGCCGGCGGCCGCGCGCCCACCGGCGCGCGGG
>JAEWGQ010000066.1 GCA_023388235.1 Actinomycetes bacterium
GCGGTGCGCCGGCCGGTCGCGCCGACCACCGTCGTCGGCTCCGCGGCCGTGGGCACGTCGCCCAGCAGCGCGACCTGCGCGGACGGCGCGGCGAGCAGCCGCGCGGCGAGCTGCGCGAGGCGCTCGAGGGCGGGGTGGCGGACCGAGGTCAGCAGGCGGCGGGCGGCGTGGGCCTGCTCGTCGCCGGGGGCGGACGGCGCGGCGTCGTCGGACGGCGCGGGCGAGCCGGGGTGGTCGGGCTGGTCGGGCTGGTCGGGCACGGTCGCCTCCTTCCGTCGCAGCCGGTCAGCGCAGCATAGGGCCCGGGACCCACGCCCGGCCCACCGCCGGGCGGCCGGGGCGCCGTGACGTCCGCCCAGGTGACGGCCGTGGCCGCCCCGGAGGCACCCGCGCGGCGGGTTCGTGCAGGTCCGCGCGCTGCGGGCGGTAGCGTGGCCGGTGCCCGCAGCCGCCGTCCGACCGCAGCACCCCGGAGCCGTCGATGCCCGTCCCTGACCCCGAGGTCCACTCCCCCGCCGCGACCGCCGACGCGGCGCCCGGCACCCACGACTCCCGGCTGCCGCCCCGCTGGCTCCCGCGCGCGCTCGCCATGGCGGTCGTCGCGGTGTTCGCGGGGATCCTCGTGTGGCGCGCCGCCTCGCTGCTGGGCAACGTCATCACGATCCTGGTGATCTCGTGGTTCGTCGCGCTGGCGATGGAGCCGATGATCCTGTGGCTCGGTCGGCGCGGCGTGAAGCGCGGGCCGGCCACCGGCATCACGATGCTCGGCTCGCTGCTGGTCGGGGCCGGGGTGCTCGCGCTGCTGGGCGGGCTGTTCGTCAACCAGCTCGTCGAGCTCGTGCAGTCGATCCCCGGGTACTACGCGGACCTGCGCGACCTGCTCGGCGACCGGTTCGACGTGCAGCTGCCCGCCACCGACGAGCTGCTGAGCAACGCCGGGGACTACGTGGGCAGCATCGCGCCGGGCGTGATCGGCGTCGGCACGTCCATCCTCGGCGGGCTGTTCACCGCGACCGCCGTGCTGCTGGTCGTCTACTACATGGCGAGCGCGGGCCCGAGGTTCCGCGCGGCGGTCTGCCGGTACCTCGCGCCGCGCCGGCAGCGGGAGGTGCTGCGGCTGTGGGAGGTCTCGCAGGACAAGGTGGCCGGGTTCATCACGTCCCGCATGGTGCTGGCCGCCATCTCCACGGCCGCGACGTGGCTGTTCCTGGCGCTGCTCGGCATCCCGTACGCGCTGCCGCTCGCCACGTTCACCGGCCTGGTGTCGCAGTTCGTCCCGACGGTCGGCACGTACATCGGCGGTGCGCTGCCGGTGCTGGTGTCGCTGTCGGTGTCCCCGCTGCGGGCCCTGGCGGTGCTGGCGTTCATCATCGCGTACCAGCAGGTCGAGAACCTGCTGCTCACCCCGAAGGTCTCGCAGCGCTCGCTCGCCCTGAACCCCGCCGTCGCGTTCCTGTCGGTGATCGCGTTCGGTGCCGTGTTCGGGCCGCTCGGGGCGTTCCTGTCGCTGCCCGTGACGGCGACGATCCAGGCGGTGGCGTCGACGTACGTCCGGCGGCACGAGCTCGTGGACTCCGCCCTGCTGCACGACGAGGGCGAGCGGCAGCGGCCGGCGGACGGCGCGGACGAGCTGCGGCCCCCGGTCGCGCCACCCGCCGACCCCGCCTAGCGTCGGGCGCATGACGGACTCCGACAGCGACTGGATCCCCGACACCCCCGGCGACGACCCCGACGCGGTCGACGTCGAGCCGGCGCGCGACCTCGGCGGCGTGGACCGCGGCGACGACGTCGCGCAGGACCTGCAGGAGAACCTCGAGGACGGCGCCCTGGGCGAGTCGCCCGTGCCGGACCCGGTCGAGCCCCCGGACTGACCGGCGGCCCGGACGGCCCCGCCCGGCCGCGCGGGCTCGCGGCGGACAGGCCCGCGGCGCGGGCACGACGAACACAGCGGGCCCGGCGGTCAGGCGTAGAACACGGCCTCCACGACCGTCCGCGCCCGCCGGGACGCGCGCAGCCAGGTGTCCTCGAGCTCCTGCCCCGACCCGGACGGGTACCCCACGACGGCGGCGAGCCCGGCGACGACCTGCCGGTCGTGCGGCAGCACGTCGGCGTGCGCGCCCCCGGTGCGTCCCGTCCAGAGCACCAGCGCGTCCCGCAGCCGCGACGCCAGGTCCCACGCCTCGACCAGCACCGCGGCGTCGTCCCCGTCCAGCAGGCCCGCGTCCCGCGCGGCCGCCAGGGCGTCCAGCGTCGAGGTGGTCCGCAGGCCGGGCACCGCGTGCGCGTGCCGGAGCTGCAGCAGCTGGGCGGTCCACTCGACGTCGGCGATGCCGCCGCGCCCCAGCTTCAGGTGCCGGGTCGGGTCGACGCCGCGCGGCAGGCGCTCGGCCTCCACGCGGGCCTTGATCCGCCGCACCTCGCGCACGCCCGCGGCGTCCAGGCCGCCCGGCGGGTAGCGCAGCGGGTCCACGAGGTCGACGAACCGCTCCCCCAGCGCCGCGTCCCCCGCGACCGGCCGGGCGCGCAGCAGCGCCTGGCTCTCCCACACCACCGACCAGCGCGCGTAGTACTCCGCGTACGCGTCGAACGAGCGCACCAGCGGCCCGTTGCGCCCCTCGGGCCGCAGGTCGGCGTCGACCTCGAGGGCCGGTTCCGGGCCGACCGCCCCGAGCAGCGCCCGCAGCCGGGTGGCGACGCCCGTGGCGAACTCCTGCGCGAGCACCGGGTCCGCCCCGGGCCGGGGGTCGTGCACGAACAGCACGTCCGCGTCGGAGGTGTACCCCATCTCCCGCCCGCCCAGCCGGCCCATCGCCACGACCAGCAGGGCCGTCGGGTCGGCGTCGAGGCCGCGGGCGGCCCGCTCCTCCCACGCCGCGACCCGCAGGGCCCCGGCGAGCAGCACGTCCGCCGTGACGGTGAGGCTGCGCGACGCGCGGGTGCCGGTCACGACGCCCAGCACGTCGGCGACGGCGGTGCGGGCCAGCTCCCGGCGGCGCAGCGCGCGCAGGGCCGTCGCGGCCGCCACCGGCTCCGACGCCCGGGTCAGCACGGCGTCGGCCTCCGCGGACAGCCGCTCGTGGCTGCGCGGCTCGAGCTCGGCGTCGTCGTCGAGCCACACCACGGACTCCGGCGACCGGGCGAGCGCGTCCGCGACGTAGCGGGACGTCGACAGCGCCCGGGCCAGCCGCTCGGCCGCCGTGCCGGAGTCGCGCAGCAGCTTGAGGTACCAGTGCGTGCCGCCGAGCGTCTCGGACAGCCGGCGGAACGCGAGCAGGCCGCCGTCCGGGTCCGGCCCGTCGGCGAACCAGCCGAGCATCACGGGCAGCAGCTGGCGCTGGATCGCGGCGCGCCGGGAGACGCCCTCCGTGAGCGCGGCGATGTGCCGCACCGCGCCCGCCGGGTCCCGGTAGCCGATGGCCGACAGCCGCGCGCGGGCCTCCTCCGGCGCCAGGCTGACCTCCGCCGCGGAGAGCTGGGCGGTCGCCGGCAGCAGCGGCCGGTAGAACAGCTCCTCGTGCAGGTGCCGGACGTCCCGGCGCACCTGCCGCCAGCGCTCAAGCAGCCCCGCGGCCCCCTCGGTCCGCATCCCGACCGAGCGGGCGAGCCGGCGCAGGTCGGCGTCGGCCGTCGGCATCAGGTGCGTGCGGCGCAGCCGGTGCAGCTGCACCCGGTGCTCGATCGCCCGCAGGAACCGGTAGCAGACCGCGAGCTGCCCCGCGTGCTCCCGCCCGACGTAGCCGCCGGCGGACAGCGCGGCCAGCGCGGTCAGGGTGTTCCCGCTGCGGATCTCCGGGTCCGACCGCCCGTGCACGAGCTGCAGCAGCTGCACGGTGAACTCCACGTCCCGCAGGCCGCCGACGCCCAGCTTGATCTGCCGGTCGGCCTCCGCCGGCGGCAGGTGCCGCTCGACCCGGCGGCGCATCGCCTGGGAGTCCTGCACGAAGTTCTCGCGCCGCACGGCCTGCCAGACCATCGGGTTCACCGCCGCGACGTACGCGTCGCCGAGCTCCCGGTCCCCCGCGAGCGGCCGGGCCTTGAGCAGCGCCTGGAACTCCCACGTCTTCGCCCAGCGCTCGTAGTACGACCGGTGCGAGGCCAGCGTCCGCACCAGCGGGCCGTCCTTGCCCTCCGGGCGCAGCGCGGCGTCCACCGGCCACAGCGCCGGCTCCCCCGACGGCCCGCCGCACGCCCGCGCGAGCGCCGTCGCCAGCCGGGCCCCCGCCGCCAGCGCGTCGGCCTCGTCGGCGCCCGCGACCGGTTCCGCGACGTACACGACGTCCACGTCGCTGACGTAGTTCAGCTCCCGGCCGCCGGTCTTGCCCATGCCGATGACCGCGAGCCGCACCGACGCGCCGTGGTCGTCCAGCTCGGCCCGGGCCAGGGCCAGCGACGCCTCCAGGGCGGCGGCGGCCAGGTCGGCCAGCGCGGCGGCGACGCCCGGCAGCCGGGTCAGGGGCTCGCCGGACGTCAGGTCGGTGGCGGCGATCCGCAGCAGGCGGGCCCGGTACGCGCGGCGCATCGCGTCGACGCCGCCCGGCCCGGCGAGCGCCGCGACCGGGACCGCCGCGTCCGGGTCCGCGCCGACCGCCGCGAGCAGCTCCGCCCGCACCTCGGCCGCCGGCACCCCGGTGCCGGGCGTCCCGTCCAGCACGACGTCCAGGTGCTCGGGGTGCGCCGCGAGGTCGTCGCCCAGCGCCACCGACGTGCCCAGCACGGCCAGCAGGCGCTCCCGGCCCGGGCCGTCCTCGGCGAGCGCCCCCGCGAGGGCCGCGCGGCGGGACGGGTCGGCGGCCACGGCGCCGGCGATCTTCGCCAGCGACAGCAGGGCCTGGTCGGGGT
>JAEWGQ010000016.1 GCA_023388235.1 Actinomycetes bacterium
CCGTCACCCGGCGTGCCGTCCGGGCCGCCGTCCGGCCCGGCGTGCGCGGCCTCCTCGGCGCCCTCGAGCAGCTCGCGGCGCGCGAGCCACCCGAACGCCACGAGCGACCCGGCCGCGAACGTCCACCACTGGAACGCGTAGGACAGGTGCGACCCCGGGTCGGTGCTCGGGGCGGGCAGCGCGCCGAGCGCGGTCGCGGCGGCCGGGCGCTCGGCCACGGCCCCGCCGTGCGCCCGGTAGGCCGGGGCGTCCACGCCGGCGGCCTCGAGCACCTGCGCCACGTGGATCGCCTGCACCTGCCCCGCGGGAGCGGACCGCGTGCTGGCGGGCTCGTCGGGCCGCAGGTGCACCGTCACGGTGACCTCCCCGGCCGGCGGAGCGGGCACGGACACCTCGCCGCTGGCGTCGTCGTCCCAGGCCACCCAGCCGCGGTCGACGACGAGCACGGACCCGTCGGCGAGCTCCAGCGGCACCAGCACGTGGAAGCCGGGCTGCCCGTCGACGGGCCGGTTGCGCAGCAGCACGGTGGCGCCGGCGTCGTAGGTCCCGGTCACGGTCGCCTGCCGCCACACGTCGCCGGGGTCCAGCGCGGCGCCCGGCGCGGGCAGCAGGTCGGCCAGCGGCACGGGGTCGGCGGAGTAGTTCTGCTCGACCAGGCGGATCGCGGCGTCCCGGGCGACGTGCCGGTGCCACTGCCAGCGCCCGAGGAAGACGCAGGCCGTGGACAGCACGACGGCGAGCAGCACCAGGCCCACCGCCCGCCGGGCCGCGGGGTTGCCGCGCAGGGCCGGCAGCGTCATCCGAGCCCCGGGACGCCGGGCCGGGTGCCGAGGTCGAGCCGCGGCAGGTCCGCGACCGGCACGGTGTCCTTCCAGAACGCCCGGACGCCCAGGTACTCCTCGAGGTGCGCGCGGTGCCCGTCGCACGCCAGCCAGACCTTGCGCCGGTCGGGCGCGTGCAGGCGCGGGTTGTTCCACAGCACGCCCCAGGCGGCGTCGGCGCGGCAGCCGCGCGCGCTGCACACCAGGTCCTCGCCGACGGCGTCGGGCGTCGGGGCGGTCATCGGGGTCCTCCGTGGGTGGGGTCGGTGGGGTCGGTGCGGTCGGTGCGGCGGGTGCCGGCCGGCGGCGCCGGCGGGGCGGAGTCGAGCAGCCGGGGGACCAGGCCGGGCGGGGCCTCGTCACGGCGCTCGCGGCCGGCGTTGGCGAACAGCACCGCGATGTACGGCAGCACGACGGCGCCGACGAGGAACAGCAGGCTGAGCCAGAGCGGCACGTGCCGCCACAGCAGCACGGTCAGCAGGAAGCACACGACGCGGATCCCCATCTGGATCAGGTACCGCCGCTCGCGCCGCGCCTGGTCGGCGGCGAGCGACTCGGGCGCGCTGGTGATGCGCTGCGCGTCGTCCGGGGTCCGCCTGCTCACACCTGATCGTAGGCACCCGGCCGCGGCCCCGCCGCACCGCCCGCCGCACCGCCGGGGCGCACCGCGCCCGTCCCGTGCGGCGCCGTCGTGACCGGGGACGGGGCTTTGTGGGGACCGGACAACACCGGCCCGGCATCCTGTGCCGCGCCGCTGCCCCGCGGCCGGCGGGCGGTCGGCTAGCGTCGGTTCCCGTGCCCGAGAACTCCACCGCCCCCCGCCCGGAGCCGCGCAGCGTGCTCGTGACCGGCGCGAACCGCGGCATCGGCCGCGCGATCGCCGAGCGCTTCCTCGCCTCCGGCGACAGGGTCGCGACCCTCGTCCGCAGCGGCGGCGCCCCCGACGGCGTGCTGGCCGTCACCGGCGACGTCACCGACACGGCGTCGGTGGACGCGGCGTTCGCCGAGGTCGAGGCGCAGCACGGGCCGGTCGAGGTGCTGGTCGCCAACGCCGGCGTGACCCGCGACGGCCTGCTGATGCGCATGTCCGACGAGGACTTCGAGCAGGTGCTCGACGTGAACCTCACGGGCGTGTTCCGCTGCGTGCGCCGGGCCTCCACCGGCATGATCCGGCTGCGCCGCGGGCGGATCGTCATGATCGGCTCGGTCGTCGGCCTCTACGGCAACGCGGGCCAGGTCAACTACACGGCGACGAAGGCCGGTCTGGTCGGCATGGCGCGCTCGGTCACCCGCGAGCTGGGCGCGCGCGGCATCACCGCGAACGTCGTCGCGCCCGGGTTCATCGAGACGCAGATGACCGCCGAGCTCCCGCAGGACCGCCAGGCCGCCTACCTCGCGTCCATCCCGGCGGCCCGGTTCGGCGCCGTCGACGAGATCGCCGCCGCCGTCGAGTTCCTCGCCTCGCCCGCCGCCGGGTACATCTCCGGTGCCGTGCTGCCCGTCGACGGCGGCCTCGGCATGGGCCACTGACCCCGCACCTCCCAGCCCGACTCGAACGGAACGGAACCACCATGGGCCTCCTCGACGGCAAGAAGCTCCTCGTCACCGGCGTCCTCACCGACGGCTCGATCGCGTTCCACGTGGCGCGGCTCGCGCAGGAGGAGGGCGCCGAGGTCGTGCTCAGCTCGTTCGGCCGCCAGTTCCGGCTGACCCAGGCGATCGCCCGCCGGCTGCCGCGGCCCGCGCCGGTCGTGCAGCTCGACGTCACCGACGCCGAGGACCTGGCGGCGCTGGGCGACCGCGTGCGCGAGCACGTCGACCACCTCGACGGCGTCGTGCACTCCATCGGCTTCGCGCCGCAGTCGGTCATGGGCGGCAACTTCCTGGCCGCCGAGTGGCAGGACGTCGCCACGGCCCTCGAGGTCTCGGCGTACTCGCTGAAGTCGCTCGCCGTGGCGGCCCGCCCGCTGATGTCCGAGGGCGGCTCGATCGTCGGCCTGACGTTCGACGCGCGGTTCGCCTGGCCGGTCTACGACTGGATGGGCGTGGCGAAGGCGGCGTTCGAGGCGACCTCCCGGTACCTGGCGCGCGACCTCGGCCCCGCCGGCATCCGCGTGAACGTCGTGTCCGCGGGCCCGGTGCGCACCACCGCGGCGAAGTCGATCCCCGGCTTCGAGGCGATGGAGGGCGGCTGGGACGGCCGCGCGCCGCTGGGCTGGGACGTCACCGACCCGGAGCCGACGGCCCGCGCGGTCGCGGCGCTGCTGTCCGACTGGTTCCCGAAGACCACGGGGGAGATGGTGCACGTCGACGGCGGCGTGCACGCGATGGGCCAGTAGTCGTGCGACGCTGGTGGGCGTGACCCACGCCCACCAGCTCGTCCTGCTCCGCCACGCGAAGGCGGAGCACGCCGCCTCCCTGGAGGACCACCTCCGCCCGCTCGCCCTCACCGGGCGGCGCCAGGCGACCGAGGTCGGCACGGGCCTGCGCGCCGCGGGGCTGCTGCCCGACCGGGTGCTCGTGTCGTCCGCGCTGCGCACGCGGCAGACCTGGGACCTGGTGCGCGGCGCGCTCGACCTGCCCGCCGAGGTCGCGGAGCTGAGCGACGAGCTCTACGCCGCGGGCGTCCGGTCGCTGATCGGGCTGGTCCGCGCGCTGGACGAGGCCGCGGGCACGGTGCTGGTGGTCGGGCACGAGCCGACCGTCTCCCAGACCGCCGCCGCCCTCGCCGGGCCCGGGTCCGACGACGCCGCCGTCGCGCGGGTGCGCGTCGGGGTGCCGACCGCGGCGTACAGCGTGCTCGAGGTCGACGGCCCGTGGGCCGAGGTCGTGCCCGACGCCGCGCGGCTGCTGCGGGTCGTGACCCCCGCCTGAGCCGCCCTCAGCGGAACGGCGGCAGGTCGAGCACCGCGTCCAGGCGGTCCCGCACCACGGCGTCCGCCTGCGCGCACACCACCGGCTTGGCGTTGAACGCGATGCCGAACCCGGCGGCGGCGAGCATGTCGAGGTCGTTCGCGCCGTCGCCGATCGCCACGGTCCGCTCGACGGGGACGCCGGCGGCCGCGGCGTACTCGCGCAGCGTGCGGGCCTTCACCGCGCGGTCCACGACCTCGCCGGCGACGCGCCCCGTCAGGGCGCCGTGCTCCACCTCGAGCGCGTTCGCGCGGTAGCGGGTGATCCCGAGCCGGGCGGCCAGGGGTCCGACCACCTCGACGAACCCGCCGGACACCAGGCCGACGGGCCAGCCGCGCCGGTCCAGCTCGGCCAGCAGCTCGGGCGCCCCCGGCGTCACGACGACCTCGTCGAGCACCTCGGCGAACACCGACACGGGCAGCCCGGCCAGCGTCGCGACCCGCGCGCGCAGAGACGCCGCGAAGTCCAGCTCGCCGCGCATCGCCCGCTCGGTGACGTCCGCGACCTCGGCGCGGGACCCGGCGTGCTCCGCGAGCAGCTCGACGACCTCCTGCGTGATCAGCGTGGAGTCGACGTCCATGACGACGAGGCGGGTGGGACGCGGCAGGCTCACGCGGGCAGGCTAGCGGCCGGGACCGCGGGGCGTCGCGGGCGTCCACGCCCGCCCGCGGCGCCCGTCACAGGTCGACGACGGCGCCCTTCGGCACGACGGTGATCCCGGACTCCGTGACGGTGAACCCGCGCGCGAGGTCCTGCTCGCGGTCGATGCCGACGCGGGCGCGCTCGTGCACCACGACGTTCTTGTCGAGGATCGCCCGGTGCACCTGCGCGTACCGGTTCACCACGACGCCGTCCATGAGCACCGAGTCCGTGACCTGCGCCCAGGAGTGCAGGTACACCCCGGGGGACAGCACCGAGCCGGACACCGTGGCGCCGGAGACGATGACGCCGGGGGACACGATGGAGTCCGCCGCGTGGCCCAGGCGCCCGGCGCCGGCGTGCACGAACTTCGCCGGCGGCAGCCCGGTGTAGCCGGTGTACACGGGCCAGGCGTCGTTGTAGAGGTTGAACACCGGCTCGATCGAGATCAGGTCCTGGTTCGCCTCGTAGTACGAGTCCAGCGTCCCGACGTCCCGCCAGTAGTCGCGGTCCCGGTCGGTCGACCCGGGCACGTCGTTGTGGATGAAGTCGTACACGGCGGCGGTGCCGCGCTCGACGAACGCCGGCACCAGGTCGCCGCCCATGTCGTGCCGGCTCGTGGGGTTCTCGGCGTCCTCGGTGACCGCGCGGCGCAGGGCGTCGGTGTTGACGACGTAGTTGCCCATCGACGCGAGGATCTCGCCGGGGGAGTCCGGCAGGCCCACCGGGTCGGACGGCTTCTCGCGGAACGCGGCGATCTTCGTCGGGTCGGAGGGGTCGGTCTCGATGACGCCGAACTGGTCGGCCATCCCGATGGGCTGCCGGATGCCGGCCACCGTGATCTCCGCGCCGGTCGCGATGTGCTGGTCGACCATCTGCGAGAAGTCCATGCGGTAGACGTGGTCGGCGCCGACCACGACCACGATGTCCGGGCGCTCGTCGTCCAGGATGTTCAGGCACTGGTAGATCGCGTCCGCGCTGCCGAGGTACCAGTGCTTGCCGACCCGCTGCTGCGCGGGGACCGGGGACACGTAGTTGCCGAGCAGCGTGGACATGCGCCACGTCTTCGACACGTGCCGGTCGAGGCTGTGCGACTTGTACTGGGTCAGCACGATGATGTGCAGGTACCGCGAGTTCACGAGGTTCGACAGCGCGAAGTCGACCAGGCGGTAGATGCCCCCGAACGGGACGGCCGGCTTGGCGCGGGCGGCGGTGAGCGGCATCAGCCGCTTGCCCTCTCCACCTGCGAGGACGATTGCCAGGATGCGCGGCGCTGCCATGCCCCGACCCTAGAGGCAACGGGCCTCCCGAGGCGAGGCGAACGGGTGTTCCGCGCTAGCGTGTCCGAGGTGAGAGCCGACCTCCTGACCCGCGAGTACCCGCCGCACGTCTACGGCGGGGCCGGCGTGCACGTCGCCGAGCTGGCCGCGGTGCTGCGGCGCACCGTGGACGTGCGCGTGCACTGCTTCGACGGCCCGCGCGAGGAGCCCGGCGTGACCGGGTACGACGTGCCGGCGGCGCTGGCGGGGGCCAACCCGGCGCTCGCGACGTTCGGGGTCGACCTGTCGATCGTGGACGGCGTGGGGCGCGGCGACGGCCCGCCGACCGACCTGGTGCACTCGCACACCTGGTACGCGAACCTCGCGGGCCACCTGGCGTCGCTGCTGCACGGCGTGCCGCACGTGGTGTCGGCGCACAGCCTGGAGCCGCTGCGGCCGTGGAAGGCCGAGCAGCTCGGCGGCGGCTACGCGCTGTCGTCCTGGGCGGAGCGGACGGCGTTCGAGTCGGCGGACGCGGTGATCGCGGTGAGCGCCGGCATGCGCGCGGACATCCTGCGCTGCTACCCGGCGATCGACCCGGAGCGGGTCCGCGTCGTGCACAACGGCATCGACCTGGCGGGCTGGCGCCGGCCGGGGACCGACGAGGAGTGGGCGGCGGCCCGGCGGGTGGCCGTCGAGAACGGCATCGACCCGGACCGGCCGTCGGTCGTGTTCGTCGGCCGCATCACCCGGCAGAAGGGCCTGCCGTACCTGCTGCGCGCCGCCGAGGCGCTGCCGCCGGAGGTGCAGCTGGTGCTGTGCGCCGGCGCGCCCGACACCCCGCAGATCATGGCCGAGGTCACCGAGCTGGTCGAGACGCTGCGGGCGCGGCGCGGCGGCGTCGTCTGGATCGAGCGGATGCTGCCGCGCGACGAGCTGGTGTCGGTGCTCGCCACCGGGACCGTGTTCGCGTGCCCCTCGGTGTACGAGCCGCTGGGGATCGTCAACCTCGAGGCGATGGCCGTGGGGCTGCCGGTCGTGGGCACCGCCACCGGCGGCATCCCCGAGGTCGTGGACGCCGGGACCACCGGCTGGCTGGTGCCCATCGAGCAGGTGCAGGACGGCACGGGCACGCCCGTGGACCCGGACCGGTTCGTCGCCGACCTCGGCGCGGCGCTCGCGGAGGCCGTCGCCGACCCGGCGCGGGCGCGGGCGTGGGGCGCCGCCGCGCGCCGCCGCGTGGAGGAGCACTTCTCGTGGGACGCCATCGCCGACCGGACGCTCGAGGTGTACCGCTCCGTCCTGCGCTGACCGGGCGCCGCGGCCTCAGCCGCGGGGCGGTCCCGGGTGCGTCGCGACCGCCAGCGCGCGGCGGGCGGCCCGGTCGACGTCCCGCAGCGCGGTCGTGCGCTGGTCCGCCTGCCACAGGTTGACGGCGGCGCCGTCGTCGGCGGTCGCGAGGTCCACGATGGCGCGCAGCCGCAGCGCGGAGCCGATGACGCGGACCCGGCGCGGCTCGAGCCCGGGCGGCAGCACGCCGCGGGCGTCGGGCGTGGTGCGCAGCGCGGCGATCCGGTCGGCGG
>JAEWGQ010000135.1 GCA_023388235.1 Actinomycetes bacterium
GCACCGGCTTGCGGCAGGACGCCCGCTCACGGCGCGACGTCCGCTCACGGCGCGACGTCCGCCGGCGGCGCCGCGTCCGCCGATCGATGCGGGCGCCTGCCGACGACGTGCCGCGCCGCCGGGCACCCGACCTTCGGCCCGCGGCCGGCGGGAGCGGCGGCCCTAGGCTCACGCGCGTGACCGACGACGTGACCCGGGCGGTGCGCGACCGGTTCGACCGGCGCGCCGCCACGTACGACGAGAGCGCCATGCACCAGGGCCTCGCGACGGCGGTGGCGGACTTCGCCGCGGTCGAGCCCGGCGCCGTGGTGCTCGACGTCGCGACGGGGACGGGGCTGGTGCTGCGCGCCCTGCGGGACCGGCGCGGGGTCGACCCGGCGCGCACGGTCGGCGTCGACGTGTCGGCCGGCATGCTCGCCGTCGCACGCGAGGCCCTGCCCGGGGCGACGCTGGTCGAGGCCGACGCCCGGGCGCTGCCGCTGCCGGACGCCTCGGTCGACCTGGTCACGTGCGTGACCGGCCTGCACCTGATCCCCGGCACGGCGGAGGTGCTCGCCGAGTGGGCGCGCGTGCTCCGCCCGGGCGGCACGGTGGTCACCGCGTCGTTCGCGGTGTTCGACGCCGAGCGCCACCACCAGGAGCTCACCGCCCCCGGCGCGACGCCGCCCTACCCGATGCAGCACGAGCCGTTCCGGACGCCGCAGGCCCTCGGCGCCGTGGTCGCCCCGGCGGGCCTGGCGGTCCTGCGGCACCGGGAGTGGACGGACGGGCACGACCCCCTGCTCCTCGCCGAGCTCGCGCACCGCCCCGACTGACACCCGGACGCCCCACCCCCGCGCCCTGGTGAGGGGAGCGTTCGGACGCGACACGCCGGGCGTGTCCGGCAGAACCCTCCCCTGACGCGCGAGCCGCCACCGGGCGGGCCGCCACCGAGCGAGCGGGACGTGGCCCGGCCTCGTGAGGGGAGCGTTCGGACGCAACACGCCGGGCGTGTCCGGCAGAACCCTCCCCTCACGGACGAGCCGCCACCGGGCGAGCCGCCACCGGGCGAGCGGGACGTGGCCCCGCCTCGTGAGGGGAGCGTTCGGACGCGACACGCCGGGCGTGTCCGGCAGAACCCTCCCCTCACGGGCGAGCGGCCACCGGGCCCGCGAGCGGCCACCGCGCGGGCCGCCACCCGGCGAGCGGGCACCGGGCGAGCGGGGCGCGGGCCCGTCAGAACGTCGCGACCGAGCCGCCGTCCACCCGGTAGTTCGACCCGGTCACGAAGCTCGCCCGCTCGGACACCAGCAGCGCGATCACGGACGCGACCTCGTCCACATCGCCGCGCCGGTCGAGCACGATGCCCGGGCGCTCCTCGGCGAGGAACGACGCGATCGCCTCGTCCCGGTCGGTCCCGCGCTCCTCGGCCCGGCGGTCCATCATCGCGTCGGTCATGGGGGTGGCGACGAACGCCGGGGACACCGCGTTCACCAGCACGCCGTCGGCCCCGTACGCCTTGGACAGGCCCTTGGCGAGGGACAGCACCGCGGCCTTGGCCGCGCAGTACGGCAGCTCGTCGACGTACGGCTGCAGCCCGTCCTCGGAGGCGAGCAGGACGATCCGCCCCCAGCCGGCCTCGCGCATCCCGCCGAGCACGGCGCGCACCACCCGGACGGCCGCGAGCAGGTCGACGTCGAGCGTGCGGAGCCACCCGGCGTCGTCGATCTCGTGGAACGGTCCCTGCGGCCCGGTGACGCCCGCGGCGTGCACGAGGATCTCCGGCGCCCCGAACGTCTCGCGCGCCCGGGCGACGAGGGCGTCCACGGCGTCCGGGTCGGTGAGGTCCGCGACCACCGGCAGCAGGCGGTGGGTGCCGGCACCGAGGTCCGCCACCGCGGCGTCGAGCGCGTCCGGGACGCGGTCGGTGAGCACGACGCGCGCGCCCTCGGCGAGCAGCAGCCGCGCGGTCGCGAGCCCGATGCCGGAGTCCCCGCCCGTGACGAGCGCGACGCGGTCGGTGAGTCCCAGGTCCATGTGTCCTCCTCAGTCCTCGCCGGCGAGCGCCGGCGCCAGGGTCAGGGCCGCCTGGACGAGCGCCAGGTGGCTGAGCGCCTGCGGCAGGTTCCCGAGGAAGTCCCCGGTGCCCGCCTCCACCATCTCGGGCCAGACGCCGACGTCGCTCGCGAACTCCAGCAGCTCGTCCATCCACGCGCGGGCCTCGTCGGTCCGGCCCACGGCGGCGAGCGCGGTGACGCCCCAGAACCCGCACGCGACGAACGCGCCCTCCTCCTGCGGGGTCCCGGAGTACCGGTGCAGCAGCGGGCCGGAGCCGAGCTCGGCGCGCAGGGCGTCGACGGTGCGGCTCATCCGCTCGCCGGTGTCGAAGCCGCTGCGGGCGTGCAGCAGCACGGAGGCGTCCAGGTCGTCGGAGCCCGGCGCCATCACGTACGCGCCGCGCTCCTCGGACCAGCACTCGCGCTCGACCCAGGCGCGGATCCGCTCGGCCTCGGCGCGCCAGCGGTCGACGTCGCCGGGGATCTGCCCGGCCTCCGCGAGGTGCACGGCGCACCGCAGGGCCTGCCAGCAGCCCATCGCGGACGACGTGTGGTGCCGCTCGTCCGGGAGCTCCCACATGCCGGCGTCGGGCCGGTGCCAGGCGTCCGCGGCGTCGTCGGCGACGCCGGCGAGCATCCGCGCGGTGTCGGCGTCGAGCAGGTTCCCGGCGTCGACGTAGCCGCGGACGACGGCGAGCAGGTCCCCGTACACCCCGAGCTGGCGCTGCCCGTCGACCCGGTTGCCGACGACGACGGGCCCGGTGCCGCGCCACCCGGGGACGTGCCGGCGCTCGGGGGCGGGCGGCAGGCGGCCGTCGAGCGTGAAGAACACCCGTGGCCCGTGCTCCCGGAGCGTGCGGAGCACCCAGGCGATCGCCGCGTGCACCTCCTCGCGCAGCCCGAAGCCGATCCACGCGTCGAGGGTGTACGCGGCGTCCCGGACCCACGCGTACCGGTAGTCCCAGTTCTTGCCGCCGGCCCGGCTCTCCGGCACCGACGTGGTGCCGGCGGCGGCGATCGCGCCGGTGGGCTCGTGCAGCAGGAGCTTGAGCACGAGCGCGCTGCGCTGCACGGCCTTGCCCCACGGCCCGTCGTAGTGGAACTCGCGGCTCCAGGCGCGCCAGTTCGCCACGGTCCGGTCGATGCCCCGGTCGACCTCCTCGGGGTCCGGCAGCATGACCGGCTCCCGCTCGGTGCCGACCACGGCGACGAGGTGCCGGCTGCCGGCGCGCGCCTCGAACACCCCGGAGCAGCCCTGGTCCTCGGTGACGACCGTCATCTCGCCGAGCGTGCGCACCCCCAGCGTCACGCCGTCCACCCGCAGCACCGGGCCGTGCAGCGTGGACTGCACCCAGGGCGACGCCTCGCCGAGCAGCGTGCCCGGCTCGGCGCGCCACGCCATCGGCACGGAGCCGGTGAGGCCCTCGACGCGGCGGGCGAGCTCGCTCCACGGCAGCCGGCCGGCCACGCCGGTGTTCATCGCCTCGGTGACCCGCACGGAGCCGCCGTCGGTGACGTAGGTCGTCTCCAGCACGTTCGTGCCGACCACGTACTGGCGGCGCAGCCGGTACGGCACGGTCGGCGCGAGCGCGAACACCCCGCCGCCGTCCGCGTCGAGCAGCGCGGCGAACGCCGGCGGGGTGTCGAGGTCGGGCACCGGGAACCAGTCGATCCGCCCGTCGTCCGCGACGAGCGCGACCGTCCGCCCGTCGCCGAGCACGGCGTAGGAGCGCAGGTCGGCGTACCCGTCGGTGCGCGGGGTGGGGTCGCGGGGCTCGTCGGCGGCGTCGTGCCCGGACCCCTCGGTCGCGTGGTCGGCGTCGCCGTCGAGGTTGCCGAGCCCGGCCTGCTCCGTCACGCGCGCCTCACGGGGTCGGCATCCCGCCGTTGACGTTGAGCGTCTCGCCGCTGACGTAGCTGGACTCCGGCGACGCGAGGAACACGTACGCGGGCGCGAGCTCGGCGGGCTGGCCCGCGCGGCCGTACGGCGTCTGGGTGCCGAAGTCCGGCAGCTTCTCGGGCGGCTGCCCGCCCGCGGTCTGCAGCGGCGTCCAGATCGGGCCGGGGGCGACGACGTTGACCCGGATGCCCTTCGGGGCGAGCTGCTGCGCGAGCGCCTTGGACATCGTGTTGATGGCGGCCTTCGTCGTCGCGTAGTCCACGAGGATCGGCGCCGGCTCGTACGCCTGGATCGAGGACGTCGTGATGATGCTCGCGCCCTTCGGGAGGTGCGGCACGGCCTCCTGCACCAGCCAGAACAGGGCGTGCACGTTGGTGCGGAACGTCTGGTCGAACGACTCCGACGTGAGGTCCGCGATGTCCTCGACGTGCTGCTGCCGGCCGGCGACCACGGCGAGGACGTCGAGCCCGCCGAGCTCCTCGAGCGCGGTGCGCACGAGCGAGCGGCTGTACGCCTCGTCGGCCACGTCCCCGGGCGCGAGGACGACGGTCCGGCCGGCCTCCCGCGCGACGGCGGCGACGTGCTCGGCGTCCTCCTGCTCCTCCGGCAGGTAGGACAGCACCAGGTCGGCGCCCTCCCGCGCGAACGCGATGGCGACGGCGCGCCCGATGCCCGAGTC
This sequence comes from Actinomycetes bacterium, assembly GCA_023388235.1. Classification (GTDB taxonomy): domain Bacteria; phylum Actinomycetota; class Actinomycetes; order Actinomycetales; family Cellulomonadaceae; genus Cellulomonas. The sequence continues at coordinate 4,616 of JAEWGQ010000135.1, forward strand.
GCCGCCGGTGACGATCGCCTTGCGGCCCGTCAGCCGGCCCGTGCCGCGGTACGTCTCCTCACCGTGGTCCGCGTGCGGGCGGAGGTCCGCGTCGAGGCCCGGCCCGTCCTGCGACTGCGCGGGCGGCTGCGGCATCGCGTACTGCGCGATCGGGTCCTGGAACGTGTACTGGTCGGCCATGCGACGGTCCTCCGGGTCTCGGCGGTGACGGACGCAGACGCCCGCCGTCGAACCCGGCGGGCGCCCGGCCGTCATCGTCGGACGGGCCCCGGCGCCCCGCAACGGGAGCCGTCGCGCCGCTGGTCAGAGGTCCGCGGGGTCGACCAGGAAGCCGGCCATGTCCGCGATCTCGCCGCCGACCTCGGCGTGCACCTCGCGGGCCACGCCGCGCACGACGCGGGCCGCGCGGCCGCGTGCCACCCGGTGCGGCAGGGACGGGCGCTCGGACTCGAGCTGCTCGACGTCCGGCGCCTCCCAGCGGACCCGGTAGGCGACGACCTCGCCCTGCGCCCAGTCCAGGCCGGCCAGCACGACCGGCACGTCGAGCTCCGCCGCGACCTCGACCACCACGATGCCGTCGACGCCGAGGTCGACCTGCACCCCGAACGCCTCCGAGGCCGGCGGGTGCGCCCGCATGTAGGCGTCGAAGGCGTCGGCCTCGGCGTGCAGCCGCCGGCGCTCGCCGGCGTCGGCCACCCCGGCCCCGGCCTCCGTGCGCGCGGCGAGGGCGGCACCGGCCTGCTCGGGCCCGCTCCCACCGGCGACCGGGGCG
>JAEWGQ010000151.1 GCA_023388235.1 Actinomycetes bacterium
TCTCGCTGGACGGCCGCCACCTGTCCGCCGACGGGCGCGGGGTCGCGGACCTGCGCGACGTGCGGCTCGCGGCGGCGCGGGCCGGGTCGCTGCTGCGCGCGGCGGTCGGGTCCCCGGTCGGCGTCCGCGGGGCGCTCGTGGTGCACGGCCCCGTCGAGGTGCACGACCCGTCACGCTGCGACGCGCTCGTGCTGTCCGAGCACACGGTGCCCGAGGCGTTCGACGGCCTCCCGGAGCGGTGGACGGCAGGACGGGTGGACGCGGTGGCCGCGGTGGCGCGCCGGCGCAGCACCTGGGCGCTCACCTGGGCCGTCTGACCGGGCGCTCACGCTGCCGGCGCGCGCTCGCGCCGTGGTGGTGCGCCGGAGGTGACCGGGCGCGGGCTCAGGCCCCCGGCTCGGGGCGCCGGGCCGCCGCGAGCGCGTCGTTCAGCCGGTGCAGCTGGTCGGCCAGGAGCGCCCGCTCCTGCGGCTCCCACCCGTCGAGGGCCGACCCGAGGTACCTCCGGCGGGCGGTGCGGGCGGCGTCCACCCGGCGGGCGCCCTCGGGCGTCACGCGGATGAGCTGGCCCCGGGAGTCCTCGGGGTCGGGGCGGCGCTCGATGAGCCCCAGCTCCTCCAGGCGGCCGAGCTGCCGCGACATCGTGCCGCGCCCCACGCCGATGTGCTCCGCGAGGGCGCTGGCCCGCACGTCCGGCTCGGCCTCGATCCGCGCGAGCAGCGGGTACGCGCTGGGCTCCAGGTCGGGGTGCACCTGCCGGGCGAGCCGCTCGGCCGAGGCGCGCGCCCGGCGCAGCAGCAGCCCCAGCTCGGACTCGAGCCGCGCGACGGGGTCGGTCGAGGTGTCCACCGGTCCATTGTGGACGAACACGCGAGCGCCCGGCCGTCGGGGTCCGACGACCGGGCGCTCGCGTGGGTGGTCAGGCGCGGGGTGCGCTCCCGGCGTCCGCGTGCTCGGCGTCGGCCTGCTGGCCGATCGCCTGCTGGGCGCCCGGGGTGCCCGCCTCGGCGACCACGGCCTCCGAGACCTGCTCCTGGTCGAGCAGCTGCTCGACGCCGGACCGCTGACCGAGCGGGACCTCCTTGAGGAAGATCACCGCCACCAGCGCGACCAGGCCGAGCGGGGCCGCGATGAGGAACAGGTCGGCGATGCCCTCGCCGTACGAGGACTCGACGATCGTCTTGATCGGCTCCGGCATGGTGGAGACGTCCGGCACGGCGCTCGCGCCGCCGCCCAGGGCGGTGACGTCGACCCCGATGGCCGTCAGGCCCTCGGTGATGAGGGTCGTGATCCGGCTGCCGAGCACCGCGCCGAGCGCCGAGACGCCGATCGCGCCGCCGAGGCTCCGGAAGAACGCAACGGTGGCGGTGCCGGAGCCCACCTCGGTGACGTCCAGGGTGTTCTGGACCGCCAGGACCAGGTTCTGCATGAGCATGCCCATGCCGCTGCCCATGATGAACATGTACAGGCCGACGAGCACGAAGCTGGTGTCGTAGCGGATGGTCCCCATGAGCGCGATGCCCGCGGTGAGGGTGATCGCGCCGGCGATCATGAAGCCCTTGTACCGGCCGTGCTTGGTGATGAGCCGGCCGCTGATGGTCGACGACACGAACAGGCCGAGGATCATCGGGATGGTCAGCAGGCCGGACTGGGTCGGCGTCTTGCCGCGCGCGACCTGCATGTACTGGCTGAGGAACACCGAGGTGCCGAACATCGCGACGCCGACCGCGACCGAGGCGATCACGGCGAGGACGAGCGTGCGGTTCCGGAACAGGTGCATCGGGATGATCGGGTCGGCGACCTTGGTCTCGACCACGCAGGCCACGGCCAGCACGACGAGCGCGCCGACGACCATGACCGCGGTCTGCCAGGACAGCCAGTCGTACTTGTTGCCGGCGAAGGTCACCCAGAGCAGCAGCGTCGCGATGCCGACGGACAGCAGGGCGGCGCCCCAGTAGTCGATCTTCACGACCTTGCGGGGCAGGCGCGGCAGGTGCAGCGTGCGCTGCAGCACGATGATCGCGGCGACGGCGAACGGCAGGCCGACGAAGAAGTTCCAGTGCCAGCTCAGGCTGTCGGTGATGACGCCGCCGAGCAGCGGGCCGCCGACCATGCCGATGCCCATGATGCCGCCCATGAGGCCCATGTACTTGCCGCGCTCGCGGGGGCTGAGGATGTCGGCGAGCAGCACGGTCGCCAGGGCGGTGAGGCCGCCGGCGCCGATGCCCTGGAACGCACGCATCCCGATGAGGAAGCCGACGCTCTGCGAGAAGCCGGCCGCGGCGGAGGACAGCACGGAGATCACCAGCGCGAGCTGGATGAGCAGCTTGCGGTTGAACAGGTCGGCGAGCTTGCCCCAGATCGGCGTGGTGATCGTGGTGGTCAGCAGGGTGGCGGTGACGACCCACGTGTAGGAGGACTGCGAGCCGTCGAGGTCGCTGACGATCTTCGGCAGGCTGCTCGACACGACGCTCGTGGCCAGGATGGACACGAACATGCCGAGGAGGATGCCGGAGAGCGACTCCATGACCTCGCGGTGGGTCATCGCCGGTGCGGCCGTCCGCCCGGCGGGGGTGGGGTTCTCGGCCCCGGTGGTGCTGGTCATATGCCTTCGCTTTCGCCAGTGGTGCGGTGCCCGGCGCCGTCGGCGGACTTCGGTGGTGGTGCGGTGCGTCGCGGGGGACGCGGCTCGGTGCCGGCTGCGGGCCGGCGGGTCGGTCAGGCGGTCGTGGCGACGAGCGGGGCCGCGCGGGCGGGCTCGCCGGTGCCGGGGACCGGGTCGGCGGGCGCTGCCGCGGGCCGGCCCGGGGTGTCCGGGGCGCCGAACGCGGCGACGGAGTCGGTCACCCGCTCGATCTGCGCGGCGGCGGCGTGCAGCTCCTCGACGCTCCAGCCGCTGAACATCGCGGCGGCGCGGTCGTCGAGGGCCTGCCGGCTGCGGGCGGTGAACGCGCGGCCGAGCGGGGTGAGCCGGACGGTCCGGACGCGCCGGTCCGTGCCGGGCGCCCCGGGGGTGCTGCGCTCGGCGTACCCGGCGTCGACGAGCGCGCTCGCCTGCCGGCTCGCCACGGACATGTCGACGTGCAGGTGCTGGGCGAGGTCGCTGATCGCCATCTCGCCCCGCTTGTCGAGCAGCCACACCAGGGTGAGCGCGGCGCGCGGGCAGTCGAGGTCGCGCGCCACGTCGGTGGCGACCTCGCGCTGCACGCGCTGGAGACGCGAGATCGCGTCGATCAGCTCGCGGTAGGCGGTGCGCGGCACGGGTCCTCTTTCCTTGGTTGCAGCAGGCAACCTATCACAACGGTTGCGCTGGGCAACTTGTTCCCGTCGAGATGTGTGCCGCGTCACCCGGCCGCGGGGCCTCAGCGTCCCGCCGCGTACCCCTGCATCCCGCGCGGGTTCGCCGCCGCGTGCAGCATCCCGTCCGGCCGCACGCCGGCGGCGCTGACCCGCCCGAGCGCCCAGGGGCCCGCGTCGCGCACCACGTGCCCCCGGCGCGCCAGGTCCGCGAGCACGGCGGCCCCGAGCCGCGACTCGGCCTCCACCCCGCGCCGCACGCTCGTCCGGGGGTGGAACGACGAGGGGACGTGGGTGGAGTGCCAGCCCGGGGCGTCGATCGCGGCCTGCAGGTCGAGGCCGCCGAGCAGGTGGTGCAGCAGGAACGGCAGCGTCCACTGGTCCTGCTGGTCGCCGCCCGGGGTGCCGAACGCGAACCCGCCGCCGCCGTCGCGCAGCACCAGGCCCGGGCTCAGCGTCGTCCGCGGCCGCCGGCCGGGGGCGAGCGACGACGGCAGCCCGGGCTCCAGCCAGAACATCTGCGCCCGCGTCGGCAGCCCGAACCCCAGCCCGGGCACGACCGGGGAGGACTGCAGCCAGCCGCCGGACGGCGTGGCCGACACGAGGTTGCCCCAGCGGTCGACCACGTCGACGTGGCGCGTGTCGCCGCGGGTCTCGCCGCTGGGGCGCACCGTCTCCAGCGCGAGTGCCCCCGGCCCGGATGGGCCCGCCGGCCCGCGCGTCGGCTCCCCGGTCCCGCCCGGGGCGTCCCCGCCCGACCCCGGGTCCTCGTACCGGCCGGGCCACACGCCGCCGTCGGGCTCCCCGAACACCCGCGCCAGGCGCGGCGCGCGGCCCGCGGGATCGCCGGGGCGCAGGCCGTCGGCGGCGTCGGGGCCGACCAGCCGGGCGCGCCGGGCGGCGTACTCCGGGGACAGCAGGGCGTCGAGCGGCACGTCGGCGTCGCCGTACCAGGCCTCCCGGTCGGCGAACGCGAGCTTCGCGACCTCCAGCGCGGTGTGCACCAGCGCCGCCGACCCCGGGTCGGCGTCCGCGACGCCCAGCGCGTCGAGCATGCCCAGCTGCTGCAGCAGCACGGGCCCCTGCCCCCAGGCGGCCGTCTTGTGCAC
>JAEWGQ010000179.1 GCA_023388235.1 Actinomycetes bacterium
CGGCCCAGCCAGCGGGGTCGGCCACCACGGCGCCCAGCGCCGCCAGCGCCCCGCCCGTCATCGCGGGGTACTCCCCCGCCTGGGCAGGGCTGACCTGGATCGGCGACCAGGGCGAGAAGATGACGCACCGCTCGAGCTGCTGCCCCACCGCCTTGTGCACGAACGGGAACACCTCCCCGAACGTCCCGCCCAGCACCACGAGGCCGACGTCGACCACGCTCACCACGTTCGCCACCGCGACGCCGAGCGCCGTGGCGCCCCGGTGCAACGACTCCAGGGCCGCCGGCTCCCCGTCGCGAGCCGCCTTGAGCAGCGCGGACAGCGGCTCCGTGGGGTCCAGCCCAGCCCCGCGCATGAGCGCGTCCTGCCCCGCCAGGTCCTCCAGCGTGGATATGCCCTCGGGCTGGTGGTACACCTTCCGGCCAGTCACCTGCCGACGGGTCGCGGGCGCCGCGAACGCGTCGACCACCGTGTGGCCGATCTCCCCGCTCCAGCCGTGCCGCCCAGGGAAGATCTCCCCCTCGAGCACGATGGCAGCGCCGATGCCGACCTCGCCCGAGATGTACACGAAGCTCGGACGGGCGCCGTCGTGGGCCCGCGCGTCGGCCTCAGCCCTCGCCGCCAGCTTGGCCTCATTCGCCAGACGCGGCGGCAGGCCCGCGAGCACGGGATGGGCGGTGAGGATGCGGATCACGTCGACGTCGCGCCAGCCCAGGTTGGGGGCCACCCGCAACGGTCCCGTGAGGCGGTCCACCAGCCCGGGCAGCGCCAGCGCCGTCCCCGCGATGCGGATGCCGTCGGCGCTGAGGTTCGCCACCACCCTGGCCGCGATCGCCGCCAGGCGGTCGAGCACGGCCTCCGGGTCGCTGTCGCGGAAGTCGCCCAGCTCCACCCGCTCGGTGAGCACCCGGCCGCCCAGGTCGAGCGCGCGCACCCCCAGGTAGTCGACGTTGACCTCCATGCCGATGCCCGCCACTGTCCCGCGAGCGGGCGCCAGCGGCACAGCGGGGCGCCCCGCGCGCACCGCCGCGAGCGGCTCGAGCTCGACGAGCAGCTCGGCGGCGATCAGCTCGTCGACCAGGCCGGAGACGGTCGCGCGCGAGAGCCCTGTCGCGGTGGCGATGTCCGCGCGAGACTGGGGTCGCGCGGCCTCGAGCACATGGCGCAGCGCCAGGCTGAGGTTCTGCTCGCGCACTCCCGCCTGACGGGCTGCGCGATCCGCGGGAGAGCTGGACCGGGGGCGGCGGGCCGGTCCTGTGCTGTGGGCGTGCATGACTTGACCCTAGCGGTTCTGCTGGATAAATTCAGATCCACAACAAATCTCGACGAGGAGCCCCCATGGCACTGAAGCCCACCCCCGAAGACAAGTTCTCGTTCGGTCTGTGGACCGTCGGATGGGAAGCCCGCGACCAGTTCGGCGACGCCACCCGCCCGTGGCTGGACCCGGTGGAGTCCGTGCACAAGCTGGCCGAGCTCGGCGCGTCCTACGTGACGTTCCACGACGACGACGTCGTCCCGTTCGGCTCTGACGCCGGCACGCGCGACAAGATCCTTGACCGCTTCAAGGGCGCGCTCGCCGAGACCGGCATCAAGGTCGAGATGGTCACGACCAACACCTTCAGCCACCCGATCTTCAAGGACGGCGCGTTCACCTCGAACGACCGCCGCGTGCGCCGCTACGGCCTGCGCAAGATCGTCCGCAACGTGGACCTGGCCGCCGAGCTCGGCGCCGACTCGTTCGTCATGTGGGGCGGCCGCGAGGGCGCCGAGTACGACTCGGCCAAGGACCTCAACGCCGCGCACGACCGCTACGCCGAGGGCATCGACACCGTCGCCGCGTACATCAAGGAGAAGGGCTACGGCCTGCGGATCGCCATCGAGCCGAAGCCGAACGAGCCCCGCGGCGACATCCTGCTCCCGACGATCGGCCACGCGCTCGGCCTCATCGCCAAGCTCGAGCACGGCGACATCGTCGGCCTGAACCCGGAGACCGGCCACGAGCAGATGGCGGGCCTGAACTACACGTCCGGCATCGCCGAGGCGCTGTGGGCCGGCAAGCTGTTCCACATCGACCTCAACGGCCAGCGCTCCATCAAGTACGACCAGGACCTCGTGTTCGGCCACGGCGACCTGTTCTCCGCGTTCGCCACGGTCGACCTGATCGAGAACGGCTTCCCGGCCGGCGGCCCGCGCTACGACGGCCCGCGCCACTTCGACTACAAGCCGTCGCGCACCGAGGACTTCGACGGCGTGTGGGAGTCCGCCCGCGCGAACATGGCGACCTACCTCATCCTCAAGGAGCGCGCGCAGGCGTTCCGCGAGGACCCGGAGGTCCAGGAGGCCCTCGAGGCGTCCGGCGTGCTCGAGCTGGCCCAGCCGACGCTCGGCGAGGGCGAGACCCTGGCCGACCTGCTGGCCGACCGCTCGGCGTTCGAGGACTTCGACGTCGACGGCGTCGCGGAGCGCGGCTTCGGCTTCGTCCGCCTCAACCAGCTCGCCCTGGAGCACGCGCTCGGCGCCCGCTGAGCCCCGCTCCCCCGGCCGAGGTCGAGGGTTCCGCGCGAGGTCGGGGGTTCCGAGCCCCGGCCCCGGCGTGGAACCCTCGACCTCGGCGCATCCCGACCCCCTGAGCACAGCAAGGACGCATCGCATGGCCCTCGTCGCCGGGGTGGACTCCTCCACCCAGTCCTGCAAGGTCGTCGTGCGCGACGCCGAGACCGGGGCGCTCGTGCGCTCCGGCCGGGCCTCGCACCCGGACGGCACCGAGATCGACCCCCGCCACTGGTGGGACGCCCTGCAGGCGGCCGTGGCCGACGCGGGCGGGCTCGACGACGTCGACGCGGTGGCCGTCGGCGGGCAGCAGCACGGCATGGTGGCGCTCGACGCGGACGGCGCCGTCGTCCGGGACGCGCTGCTGTGGAACGACACCCGGTCCGCCCCGTCGGCGCTCGCGCTGATCGACGAGCTCGGCGGGCCGCAGGCGTGGGCCGACGCCATCGGCTCCGTCCCCGTGGCGTCGCTGACCGTGACCAAGCTGCGCTGGCTGCGCGACCACGAGCCGGACGCCGCCGCGCGCGTGGCCGCCGTCGCGCTGCCGCACGACTGGCTGACCTGGCGGCTCGCCGGCTACGGGCCCGGCGCCGCCGACCTCGCCGCCCTGGCCACCGACCGGTCCGACGCGTCCGGCACCGGCTACTGGTCGCCGTTCACCGAGGACTACCGGCGCGACCTGCTCGCGCTCGGGCTCGGGCACGACGCCGTGCTGCCGCGCGTCGTCGCCCCGTCGGCCGCGGCGGGCAGCACCCGCGCGGACGGCCCGGTGCGCGCGGGCGCCGCCCTCGGCGCGGGCGCGGGCGACAACGCCGCCGCGGCGCTGGGGCTCGGCATGGTCGCCGGGGACGTGGCGATCTCGATCGGCACGTCCGGCGTGGTGTCCGCGGTCTCCGCGACGCCCACCGCCGACGGCTCCGGCATGGTCACCGGCTTCGCGGACGCCACGGGCGCCTACCTGCCGCTGGCCTGCACCCTGAACGCCTCGCGGGTGCTGGACGCCGCGGCCCGGATGCTCGGCGTCGACCACGCCGGGCTGTCGGAGCTCGCGCTGTCCGCCCCCGCCGGCGCCGACGGCCTGGTGCTCGTGCCGTACCTCGAGGGCGAGCGCACCCCGAACAAGCCGGACGCCACCGGCGCCCTGCACGGCATGCGCCTGGCGAACACCACCCCGGCGCACCTGGCGCGAGCCGCGGTCGAGGGCATGCTGTGCGCCCTCGCGGACGGCCTGGACGCCCTGCGCGCCCAGGGCGTGCCGGTGGAGCGGGTGTCGCTGATCGGCGGCGGCGCGCAGTCGGAGGCCGTGCGGCGCATCGCGCCCGCCGTGCTCGGCACCGACGTCGCGGTGCCGACCCCCGGCGAGTACGTCGCGGACGGCGCCGCGCGGCAGGCCGCCTGGGTGCTGGCGGGCGGCGACCAGCCGCCGGCGTGGACCGCCGGGGGTGCCCCCGAGGTGTTCACCGCCGACGCCGCCCCGCGCGTGCGCGAGCAGTACGCGGCGGTGCGGGAGCTCACGGCCACCCGTCCCTGACCCGGACGCGCGACGGCCCGGCACCCTCCTGGGGTGCCGGGCCGTCGTGCGTGCGGGGGTCAGTGCGCGGCGTCGTACGCCTCGCGGATCTCCGCCGAGATGCGCCCGCGCTCGGAGACCTCGAACCCGTTCTCCTTGGCCCAGGTGCGCACCGCGCCGGCGTCGGAGGCCCGGCGCGGGCGGCTGGTGCCGCCGGAGCGCGCGGCGGACGACGAGCGGCCGCCGGTCTTGCGGGCGTGCCCGACCCAGGTGGCGAGCGCGTCGCGCAGCTCGGTGGCGTGCGCCGTCGTCAGGTCGATCTCGTACGACACGCCGTCGAGCGCGAAGGACACGGTCTCGTCCGCGGTACCGCCGTCAATGTCGTCCACGAGCAGGACCTGAACCTTCTGTGCCATTTCGCCCTCCCGAGCTGTCGGGCCGCCTCCGTGCCCCCGCGAACAACGGCCGGAATGTTGCGGTCGGGAAAGCATGGCATCACGACGCGCACGCGTCAAAGGACGGCGCGCAGAATGGTTCAGATTTCGGGGCGGTTCTGGGGCAATTCCGTCCGGGCCGCGTCCTCGGCGTCCATCCGCGCCAATGCGGCGCGTTCCGTGCGGTCGGCGTTCACCAGCGCGCGGATCACCAACCAGAAGACGAGCCCGACGCCGATGGACGGGATCAGCGCGGCGAGCGCGGGGCCGATGTTCATGCGGATCAGCGTACGCCGCGGCGCGCGCGCACCGTCAGCCCTGCGGCTTCACCAGCGGGAACAGGATGGTCTCCCGGATGCCCAGGCCGGTCAGCGCCATGAGCAGCCGGTCGATGCCCATGCCCATGCCGCCGGTGGGCGGGAGCGCGTACTCGACAGCCGTCAGGAAGTCCTCGTCGAGCCGCATCGCCTCGTCGTCGCCGGCCGCCGCGAGCAGCGCCTGCGCCTCGAACCGCTGGCGCTGCACCACCGGGTCCACGAGCTCGGAGTACGCCGTCGCCAGCTCGAAGCCGCGCACGTACAGGTCCCACTTCTCGACCTGCCCGCGCACCGCGCGGTGGTCGCGCGTCAGCGGGCTGGTCTCGACCGGGAAGTCCCGCACGAACGTCGGGGCGTGCAGGTGCTCGCCCACGACGTCCTCCCAGAGCACCTCGACGAGCTTGCCGTGGCTGACGCGCTTCGGGTCGAGCTGGACGTCCAGCCGGTCGGCGACGCCCTGCAGGTGCGCCACGGTGGTCTCCGGGGTGATCTCCTCCCCCAGCGCCTCGGACAGCGACCCGTACATGGTGAGCTGCGCCCAGTCGCCCCCGACCTCGTACTCCGACCCGTCCGCGAGCGTCAGGGTCGTCGTGCCGAGCACGTCCTGCGCCGCCGTCTGCACCAGGTCCTGGGTGAGCGCGGCCATCGTGTCGTAGTCGCCGTAGGCCTCGTACGCCTCGAGCATCGCGAACTCCGGGGAGTGCGAGGAGTCCGCGCCCTCGTTGCGGAAGTTCCGGTTGATCTCGAACACGCGCTCCAGGCCGCCGACCGCCGCGCGCTTGAGGAACAGCTCCGGCGCGATCCGCAGGTACAGGTCGATGTCGAACGCGTTCATGTGCGTGACGAACGGCCGGGCCGCCGCGCCGCCGGGCTGCGTCTGCAGCATCGGCGTCTCGACCTCCAGGTAGCCCCGGCGGTGGAAGTTGTCGCGCAGCGAGCGCACCACGCCCGCGCGCAGGCGGACCGCGTCCCGCGCCGCGGGGCGGACGATCAGGTCGACGTAGCGCTGCCGGACCCGGACCTCCTCGGACAGCTCCGGGCCGCCCTCCTCACCCTTGGCGTACAGGTTGGGCAGCGGGCGCAGCGACTTGGCGGCGAGCTGCCACGCGTCGGCCATCACGGACAGCTCACCGCGACGGGACGACACGACCCGCCCGTGCACGAACAGGTGGTCGCCCAGGTCGACGTCGGCCTTGAACGCGGCCAGCCGGTCCTCGCCGACGTTCGCCAGGCTGAGCATCGCCTGCAGCCGGTTGCCGGCGCCGTCCTGCAGCGTGGCGAAGCACAGCTTGCCGGTGTTGCGCAGGAACACCACGCGGCCCGCGACACCGACCTCGTCCTGCGTCTCCTCGCCCGGCTCCAGGTCGGGGTGGGCGG
>JAEWGQ010000195.1 GCA_023388235.1 Actinomycetes bacterium
GACGCGGACCGGCAGCCGGACGCGTTCGCCGTCCGGCGGCCCGGCGGCGGCGTGGGGCGGCACCTGCTGGGCGTGCTGGTCGGCCTGCTGCTCGGCGCCGTCGGCGTGTGGGCGGCGCTGCTCGGCCAGGGCCGCGTGCTGGGCGTGCAGGCCCCCGGCTGGGACGCCTCCTACGACCCGCTGGGCGTGGTGCTGGTGACGGCGGGCGTGCTGGTGCTGGCGGTCGTCGTCGGGCTGGGGCTGTGGACGCCCGCGGTGCCCGTGACCGCCGGCGCCGTGGCGGCGGTGGTCGGCGTCGTGTACCTGTACGTGCCCGCGACCACGCACGTGGACACGGTGCGCTGGTTCGCCACCGACGGCACGCGCGTCTCCGTGACGCAGACGACGGTCACGGCCACGTCGGGGTCGGTGTTCCTGGTCGGCGTGCTGCTGCTCGCCGCCGGGCTCACGGTCGCGGTGGCGCGCCGGCGCTGGCTGCCGCGCGCCTGACCGGGCCGGCGGCGGGGTCCGGGCCGGGCCGGCGTTCGCCCGCGCGTAGGACGTAAGTCCTACTAGAGTGCCGGGAGGCGCGGCGCCCCCGCCGCGTCGCATCGACACCGACGTCGCTTGCGTGGAGGCACACGTGGCCCTCGACAACTCCACCCCGCCCGGCACCGCCCCCGACGGGGCGGCGGACGCACCCCGGCGGGAGAGCCTGGAGAACCTGCTGACCGAGGAGCGGCGGTTCCCGCCGGACCCGGCCTTCGCGGCCCAGGCGAACGCGCACGCCGAGCTCTACGCGTGGGCCAACGCCGCCCCGCTGGAGTTCTGGGCGGAGCAGGCCCGCTCGCTGCTCGACTGGGCGGAGCCGTTCCAGGAGGTGCTCGACTGGTCCTCGCCGCCCGTCGCGCGCTGGTTCGCCGACGGCACGCTGAACGCCGCGTACAACGCGGTGGACCGGCACGTCGCCGCCGGCCACGGGGACCGGGTCGCGCTGCACTTCGAGGGCGAGCCCGGGGACACCCGCACGCTCACCTACGCCGACCTGCAGCGCGAGGTCTCCCGCGCGGCGAACGCCCTGACGGCGCTCGGCGTGCGCACCGGCGACCGGGTGGCGATCTACCTGCCGCTGATCCCCGAGACCGTGGTCGCGATGCTCGCCTGCGCCCGGATCGGCGCGCCGCACTCCGTGGTGTTCGGCGGGTTCTCGGCCGAGGCCCTGCACACCCGGATCCTCGACGCCGACGCGCGGGTCGTCATCACCGCGGACGGCGGCTACCGGCGCGGCGCCGCGAGCGCCCTCAAGCCCACGGTCGACGAGGCGCTCGCCAAGGGCAGCGGCGACATCGTCCGGACGGTGCTGGTGGTGCGGCGCACCGGGCAGGACGTGCCGTGGACCGAGGGCCGCGACGTCTGGTGGCACGACGCCGTCGACGGGGCGGGCGACCAGCACGACCCCGTGCCCCTGCCGGCCGAGCACCCGCTGTTCATCCTCTACACCTCCGGCACGACCGGGAAGCCCAAGGGGATCTTCCACACCACCGGCGGCTACCTCACGCAGACCGCGTGGACGCACCGCAACGTCTTCGACCTCAAGCCCGAGACCGACGTGTACTGGTGCACCGCGGACGTCGGCTGGGTCACCGGGCACTCGTACGTCGTCTACGGCCCGCTGGTGAACGGCGCCACGCAGGTGATCTACGAGGGCACCCCCGACACCCCGCACCGCGGCCGGTGGTGGGAGATCGTCCAGAAGTACCGGGTGTCGATCCTGTACACGGCGCCCACCGCGATCCGCACCTGCATGAAGTGGGGCGAGGACGTGCCGGGGCAGTTCGACCTGTCGAGCCTGCGCGTGCTCGGGTCGGTCGGCGAGCCCATCAACCCCGAGGCGTGGACCTGGTACCGCCGGGTCATCGGCGCCGACCGCACGCCCGTGGTCGACACGTGGTGGCAGACCGAGACCGGCGCCATCATGATCTCCCCGCTGCCGGGCGTCACGACCGCCAAGCCCGGATCGGCGCAGGTCCCGCTGCCCGGCATCGCGGCGGACGTCATCGACGACGACGCGCACCCCGTCCCGAACGGCTCCGGCGGGTACCTGGTGCTGACCGAGCCGTGGCCGGCGATGCTGCGCGGCATCTGGGGCGACGAGCAGCGGTTCCGGGACACGTACTGGTCGCGGTTCCCCGGGATCTACTTCGCCGGCGACGGGGCGAAGAAGGACGAGGACGGCGACATCTGGCTGCTCGGGCGGGTGGACGACGTGATGAACGTGTCCGGCCACCGGCTGTCGACCACCGAGATCGAGTCCGCCCTCGTCTCGCACCCGTCGGTCGCGGAGGCGGCCGTCGTCGGGGCGTCCGACGACACGACGGGGCAGGCGGTCGTGGCGTTCGTGATCCTGCGGGGCGACGCCGCCGCCGGCACGCCGGAGGAGGTCGCCACCGAGCTGCGCGCGCACGTGGCGCAGCAGATCGGGCCGATCGCGAAGCCCCGGACGATCCTCGTGGTCCCCGAGCTCCCGAAGACCCGGTCCGGCAAGATCATGCGCCGGCTGCTGCGGGACGTCGCCGAGCACCGCCAGGTCGGCGACGCGACGACGCTCGCCGACTCGTCGGTGATGGACCTGATCCAGCAGGGGCTCGCGGCCCCGAAGGGCTGACGGCGCGGGGCGGGACGCACCGGGCGCCCGCCCCGCCCCGCCGCCCGCCTCGGCCCCGCCGGGGTGGCGCGCGGGCGCGTCAGCGCGCAGAGAACGTCAGCGCGCCGGGTGCGTCAGCTCGCCCGTGCGCGCCACGCCGCCGAGCCAGTGCGCGCTGGGCTTCGGCGTGCGCGCGAACGTCTCGCGGTCCCACCCGATCAGCCCGAAGGTCGGCGCGTAGGAGCCCCACTCGTAGTTGTCGAGCGCCGACCAGTGCAGGTACCCGCGCACGTCGACGCCGTCCGCCATCGCGTCGTGCAGCCCGACCAGCGCGTCGTGCGTGTAGTCGATGCGGCGGGCGTCGTCCTGGGTGGCGATGCCGTTCTCGGTGACGACCACCGGCACGCCGCCGGTGCGCTGCCAGGCGTTCCGGACGCCGATGCCGAGCGCGGGCGGGAAGTACTCCCAGCCGATCAGCGTCGTCTCGACGTCGTCGGCGACGGGCAGCGGGTGGCCGTCCCGGTCGATGAACGTGCGCAGGTACGCCTGCACGCCGATCCAGTCGTCGCCGGCGGCCGCGTCCAGGAACACGTCCTCCCGGGGGTACCCGTAGGCGGCGGTGGCCTCGGCGGCGTCGGGCGTGGCCGGGTGGTACGCCTGCGTGGCGACCGACCAGCCGGAGCGCACCCGCCCGGCGCCCGCCAGGACCTCGCGGGAGCGGCGGTGCGCGGCGATCAGGGCGTCCGTGATCTGCGGGTCGGGCGCGGGCAGGCGGGAGGCGGTCATCTCCGTGCCCTCCTCGCCGCGCGTCATCGCGACCATGTTCGGCTCGTTGATGGTGCACACCCACTCGACGTCGTCGCCGAGCACGGGCAGGACCGCCTCGGTGTACCGCGCGAACAGGTCGGGCGCGACGGGGTTGCGCCAGCCGCCGAGCCGGGCGAACCAGCGCGGGTGCGTGAAGTGGTGCAGGGTCACCGAGGGCGTCAGGCCGTGCGCGTGGCAGGTGTCGACCATCCGCCGGTAGTGCTGGAGCTGGGCCCGCGAGACGTACCCCTGCTCCGGCTCGATGCGCGCCCACTCGATGCTGAACCGGTAGGTGTTCAGGCCGAGCTCCGCGAGCAGCGCGATGTCCTCCGGGTACCGGTGGTACGAGTCGGCGGCGTCGCCGGACGGCTCGGCCAGGTCGGTGCCGGGGGCGTGCTCGCGCACCCACCAGTCGGAGTTCACGTTGTTGCCCTCGACCTGGTGGGCGGCGGTGGCGGCGCCCCACAGGAAGCCGTCGGGGAAGCGGCGTGCGGTCATGGTGGGTCCTCCGGTGTCGGGTCGGGGTCGGGGCCGGGCTCAGGACCCGGGCGGGGTCCGGACGTCGAGCACGGCGGCGTCGCCGAGCAGGGCGAGCGGCAGGACGGCGGCCGTGCGGTACGGCCGCACCTCGGTCCCGGTGCTGACGAGCGCGCCGTCCACGCGGAGCTCCACGCCGGGCGCGGCCGGGTCGACCTGGTACCGCACGCGCCGGGGTCGCCCGCCGAGCACGGCGGACACCTCGAGGCCGTCGTCCGCGGGCGCGAGCGACGGCGCGACGACCAGGGCGTCGGCGCGCTCCTCCAGCCCGAGCAGGCCGTGCAGCACCTGGCGGATGAAGATCCCGGGGCCGGAGGAGTACACCCGCCAGCCGTCGGCGGTCGGCACGTCGCCGGTGCGCAGCCCCTCGAACCCCGCGGCGGCGGCGTACCGGTCGGGGAACGTCGCGTCGGACGACGAGGTGTAGCAGGTGCGCTGCCGGGGCAGGGCGCTCGGCACCCGCTCCCGCATGCCGACCGGCGACAGCCGCAGCAGCTCCTCGCCGACCGCGGACCGGCCGAGCGCGGCCAGCGCCTCGACCCACCGCACGTGGGCGTGCACGTACATCAGGCCGACCTCGCGGCCGAAGAACGCCGCCTGCTCGGCCCGCAGGAACGACTCGACCTCGCCGTCGGCGAACCGCGCCGGCCGGTCGGTGAGCCGCACCCCGTCCGGGAAGTGCAGGTGCTCGCGCACGAGCTGCTCGTGCCGCGCGGCCTGCTCGGCGTCGACCGCCCCGGCGATGACCGTGCGGGTCAGCGGGATCAGCCGGTACGTCAGCCCGGTGGTCGTGTCCCGCGGGTGGATGACCGGCGTGACGACGCCGTCCTCGACGGTCGCGAACCCGGCGGCGACGCCGTCCGGCAGCAGCAGGCGGCGCAGGTCGGCCAGCACCTCGTCGGCCATCGTGGCGGCCTGCGCGGCGACGGCGCGGGCGTCGGCGCCGGGCGCGTCCCGCAGCTGCTCGGCCGCGAGGCCCAGCGCCTGGGCCAGCAGCGCCGACGTCCAGGTGGACGTCATCCGCTCGCGCATCTCGGGCCGCGCCGGCTGCAGGGTGTCGTCCCAGTCGCCCTCGCCGTACGCGGGCAGCGCGGTGCCCGGCACGCGGTGGGTGCGCTGGTGCTCCAGCAGCGCGGCGAGGTGCGCGGTGACCGTGGCCGGCTCCCCGTCGCGGAACGGCACCACGGCGTCCAGCACGGCCCGGTCGCCCGTGGCGCGCAGGTACTGCCCGAGCGCGAACAGCGGCCACACGACGACGTCGCCGTGCGCGTGCTCCTGCAGCACCTCGGCGTAGTCGTCGAACATGAACCACTGCGGGAACGTCCCGTCGACGGACTGCCGCGCGAGCACCCGCAGCACGACGTCGCGCGCGGTCGGGAACCGGCCGGCGGCCAGCAGCAGCTCGAACGGGCCCTGGCACACGTCGCGGGTGCCCCACGCGGCGCCGGAGTACTGCTCCAGGCCGTGCGGCACCAGGAAGTGCACCCGCGCGTCGTGCGCCCACCAGGGCAGCAGCACCTCGAGCTCGGCCAGCCGGGACCCCGCGTCGATCCGCAGGTCCCGCGTGAGGGCGGCGAGGGTGCCGCGGTGCCGGGCGGCGTGCGCGGCCCGGTCCAGGCCGCCGGCGACCACCGCGGCGGCGTCCGGCACGGCCTGCGCACCGCCGGCGAGGTCGGCCGCGACCACGACGCGCAGCAGGCGGGTGCCGTCCGCGCGCACGGTGACGACGGAGGTACCGCGGTCGGCACCGTCGGCGAACAGCACGCCGTCGCCCCCCGTCCGCGACCCGGGGGTGGCCGCGAGCACGTAGGTGAGCGCGGCGTGGTGCGCGTCGACGGTGCTGCCCGGCGCCGCCCGGAAGGCCAGGGCGCCCGGGCCGGCGTCCGGTGCCGGCTCCGCCGTCCAGCCGGCTTCCGCGGCGTCGACGTCGGTGGTGACGAGCACGTCCAGGTCGGTGCTCGCGCGCACCTCGGTGAGCAGCACGGCGCGGTCGGCGGCGGCCACGGTCCGGACCTCGACCTCGGCGTGCGCCCAGCGGTACAGCCAGCGGGCCTCGCCGACGTCCAGCACGAACGCGGACGGCTGGCCGAGCAGGCGCCACCGCCCGTCGCGGCGGACGAGCACGCGCACGCCGTTCGAGCGCAGCAGGTTGAGGTGGTGGCGGTGCACGCTGGTGAACCGGTCGAACGTCGTGTTGCCCAGCACGGTGTGCGAGCCGACGACCCCGTGCGCGAACACCGTCGTGGACAGCGTGGGACGGCCGGGGTCCAGCGCGTCGCCGCAGAGCAGCACGTGCCCGTGCGGCCGGTCGAGCAGCAGGTCCTTCTCGCCGCGCACCACGTGCCGGCCGTCGGCGGCGAAGTACGACAGCAGCGTCCCCGCCGCGTCGCGCTCCGGGTGCCGGGCCTCGTCGGCGAGGGCGAGCAGCTCGTCCTCGGTCGGCGCGTCCCCGGCCAGCAGCGGGGCGGTGGCGAGCAGCGAGCGCTCGTCGCGGCCCGCCGCGGCGGGTGCGGTGGACGCCGCCACCGCGGCCGCGTGCGCCACCAGGGCGTCCGCGAGCGCCGGCAGGTCCGCCGCCGCCGCGGTCATGTCGCCCCGGCGGTCGGCCCAGAACCCCGTGACGGCGTGCAGCGTCCACGGCGCGGCGAGGTCGGTGCGGCGGGACAGCAGCGCGGCCGTGGCGGCCTCGTGCTGGCGCACCCGGTCCGGCCAGGGCTCGCCGGTGAGGAACGCGGGCGTGCGGCCCGCGCGGGCGCGGGGCGTGTGCAGGTCGAACGCGTCGGTGCCGGCGGCGACGGCGCCCTCGGCCAGCAGCGCGGCGGTCAGCGGCAGCGCCGGCGCGGACGTCATGGTCTGCCGGGACAGCACCACGCGGCCGAACCGCGGGTCGTCCAGCAGCCGGTGCGCGACGTACTGGCTGACGTACGGCTCGGACGACTGCGCCGCGGCGTCCGGCGACAGCGACAGGTCCTGCAGCACCGCGACGTCGTAGGTGGCGCCCGCCGGGGCGCCGGCGTCGTCCCGGGCGAGGTCCACCCGCCACACCCACGCGGTGGTCCGCGGGTCCAGCACCAGGTGCACCGTCCACCGCGCCCCGAGCCCCGCGCCGTCCCAGCGCGCCCACCCGTCGCCGGCCACGTGCGCCGCGGATGACCGCGCGCCGGTCAGCGCCACGGCGTCCACCGTGCCGTCGGCGGCGTGCCGGCGCAGGTGCAGCCCGCCGACCGCGGCGTCGTGCGGGCCCGGGACGTACTGGTTGACCAGCAGCCCGTTCCCCGCCCGGACGGTCCGGACGTCCCCGGCGGGGGTGAGCGCGACCTCGAGGCCGCCGGGGGCGTGCAGGGTGGTCGGGGCGTGCTCCGGGCGTGCGGGGGTGCGGGTCGTCATCGTCGGTGGGACCTCGTTCTCGGTGGGGCGTCGGGGGTCGCTGCGGTGCGGGCTACTTCAGGCCCGTGGTCGCGACGCCCTGGATGAAGTACCGCTGCAGCGCGAGGAACAGCAGCAGGATCGGCGTGATGATCAGCACCGCCCCCGCCAGCAGCAGGCCGTAGTCGGTGCCGCGCTGGCCGGTCGAGTACAGCGACAGCGCCACGGGCAGCGTGTACATGTCCTGGCTCTGCGAGGCGACGAGCGGCCACAGGAAGTTGTTCCACGAGCCCAGGAACGTGAGGATCCCGAGCGTCGCGAGCGGCGGCCCGCACAGCGGCATGACCACGCGCGCGAAGATCCGCAGCTCCCCGGCGCCGTCCATCCGGGCGGCCTCCATGAGCTCGTCCGGGATGCCCAGCATGAACTGGCGCATGAGGAACACGCCGACGGGCTGGGTCACGAACGGCAGGATCAGCGCCGGGTAGGTGTTCAGCAGCCCGAGCTTGGTGACCATGACGAACAGCGGCACGAACGTCACGACGCCCGGCACCATCAGCATGGTCATGACCAGCGTGAACAGCACCTTCTTGCCGGTGAAGTCCATCTTGGCCAGGGCGTAGCCGACCATCGAGCAGAACAGCAGGTTGCCGAGCACCGTCACGACGGCGACCACGAACGAGTTCGTGAAGTACTGCGTGAAGTGCAGCTCGTCGAACCACGTGCCGAAGTTGTCGAGCGTCGGGTGCTGCGGCCACCACGTCGGCGGCTTCGTGAGGATCTCGCGCTGCGTCTTGACCGAGCCGAGGACCATCCAGGCGAACGGCAGCAGCCAGGCGGCGACGCCGACGACGAGGACGGTGTAGGTGAGCGCGCGGCCGGTGGTCATGCGCCGGCGGCGGCGCGGGCGCTGCGGGGCCGGCGGGGCCGCCGGCGTGACGGGGCTGGTGAGGGTCGCCATGTGTCGTCAGTCCTTCGACCGCAGCAGCCGGAACTGCAGCAGGCTCATGAGCGCGATCGCCAGGAACAGCACGTACGAGGCGGCGGACGCCTGCCCGTACTTGCCGAACCCGAACTGCTCGAACGTGTAGTAGGCCGTCGACAGGGTCGAGTCGAGCGGGCCGCCCTGCGTCATCACGAACGCCTCCTCGAAGAACTGGAGGTAGCCCACGGAGATCAGGACCGCGCCGAGCAGCAGCGTCGGGCGCAGCAGCGGCAGCGTGATGCTGACCAGGCGGCGCCAGGGGCTCGCGCCGTCCATGACGGCGGCCTCCTGCACGTCGGCGGGCACCGCCTGCAGGCCGGCCAGGAAGATGACCATGAGCGTGCCGACGTTGCGCCAGACCGCCATGAGGATCAGCGCGGGCAGCGCCCACGTGGTGTCCGTGAGCCAGGACGGGCCGTCGATGCCGACCCAGCCGAGCGCCGTGTTGATGAGGCCGTCGGGCTGCAGCATGTACCGCCACACCACGGAGACGGCCACGATGCTCGTCACCACCGGGGCGTAGAACCCGACGCGGAACACGGACCGGAACCGGCCGATGCCGTTGTTCAGCGCGATGGCGAGCAGCAGGGCCACCGCCATCGTCACGGGGATGCCGATGACCACGAACGTCGCGGTGACCCCGAGCGACTTGAGGAACCGGGGGTCGGAGAACAGCGTCGTGTACTGGTCGAGCCCGACGAAGTTCACGGCGAGCGGGCTGCGGACGTCGCGGGCGGTGAAGTCGGTGAACGACATCCCGAACGACGACAGCAGCGGCACGAGCATGAAGAAGCCGAACACCAGGACGAACGGTGCGGCGAACAGCCACGCGACGCGCCCCTGCCGGCGGCGGCGCGCGGCGACGGGACCCCGCTCGGGGGCTCCGGTGCGGCCGGGCGGGGGGGGGGGGGGGGGGGGGGGGGGGGCGCGGGCGGGGGGGGGGGGGGGGGGGGGGGGG